>NZ_JVOW01000014.1:0-18302 GCF_001055995.1 Corynebacterium sp. 239_CJEI
GTTGCCGCCGGGTGCCAGGACTTTCGATGACAGCTGATAGGGACACGGCCAGTTTTAAACTAGGTCTCTTTGTAACGTGGGTGCTTGCAACGAAGGTCATGACACCAGCGACTGGAACAACGCCATACCCATCTCGTTTTCTAGGAGCTCATCATGTCTCCGGAGCATTCCATCGACATATTCCTTGGGTTAGACGTCGGCAAATCTGAACACCACGCCTGCGCCTTAGACCGTGATGGCAACAAGGTCTTCGACAAACCGTTGCCTCAACTCGAATCCGAACTAGCAGGCGTTTTTCACCAGCTTCAGAAGCTTGGCACCGTGCTCGTGATCGTCGACCAACCCAACACCATCGGCGCACTACCGATTGCTGTAGCCCGGGACTGCGGTTGCGAAGTCGGATACCTGCCAGGTCTTGCGATGCGCAAAGCTGCAGATCTCTATCCGGGACGTGCAAAAACAGACAAACGCGACGCATTCATCATCGCCGACACCGCCCGCACAATGCCCCACACGCTACGTGCCGTCGACCGCAATGATGAGGTACTCTCCGCCCTAAAGATGCTGTCCGGCTTCGATGATGACATCGCCCGCGATTGCACTCGCACTGTCAATCGGCTTCGCAGTGTCCTCACCCAGATCTACCCCAGCCTGGAACGAGTTTTTGCTGGTAGCACCCTGACTCGCACGCCGATCCTGGAATTATTGATCCATTACAAGGGACCGCAGGGGCTAAAAAGAGCCGGATACCAACGAGTGTTGAACTGGATGATCAAGCGCACACGTAAAGACCCCACCCCGCTGGTAGACGACATTTTTACAGCGCTGAAAGCTCAAACAGTCACCGTGCCTGGAAGCGATGCCGCCGAGTTAGTAATTCCTCAACTGGCTGCAAACATCCAGGCCCTCAAAGAGCAACGAAACACCATTGCTGAGCAGGTTGAAGAGATGCTCGCTGATTTCCCTCTTTGTGAGGTCTTGATGAGTATGCCCGGAGTCGGCATCAAGACCGCAGCGCAGATCCTTCTTGCGATCGGTGATGGCTCCGACTTCGCTAGTGCTGGCCACTTAGCTGCTTATGCTGGAATAGCACCCGTGACTAGACGATCCGGTTCGTCGATCAGAGGTGAATTCCCGGCACGGTCAGGCAATAAACGACTGAAAAACGCCTTGTTCTACTCCGCATTCGCAGTTATCCGCAGCCACGAACCGTCACGGCGGTATTACGAACGCAAACGCGCTGAAGGAAAACGCCACAACGCAGCAGTCATCTGCCTGGCACGACGCCGATGCAATGTCATCTACGCGATGCTGAAAAACAAGGAGTTCTTCCGCGAAATCCCGCCACGCCCCGTCGCCGCATAAAGCCCCAAAGACGAAGCCGACCAGCACACGCTGGCCGGCTCCTAGGCACGCCTAAGAAACTACTCCCAAGACTGTGCTCGTCAACATCGGTCTGGCACTTGACAAAAACATAGGGACACCCCCCCAGCCCGCCGTCGGGCCCGTCCTATGAGCAGTGGTGTCGCGCACTGTATGGCACTGGTACCGATTCTCCCGGGCTGTCTGCTCTTCGGACACCGGCTCACACGCGTCACTCCAAGCACCGCGACAACGCTCCAGCGAACTCCCGCCAGGTCAGGAAGTTTTATTCCGTCGACATGAGGCCTCGGCCAGAACCGGGAATGCGGCCGTCGGAGGATGACACCTTGTGTATCCTTTGAGTGTCATTGAGCCCTGAAGGAGCAAGAAAGTAGCATGACCCGCCCCTCCTCCGCCGCCTCTACGGTGGGCTTCCAATCTCGTGCCCTGCGTTTCGCACCGCGCCGCTCGGACTGGTCCCGCGCGACGATTGGGCGCGACCTCTCGGCAGGCCTCATGGTGGCCCTCGTCGCACTCCCTCTCGCGCTCGGCTTCGGCGTTGCGTCCGGTGTCGGCGCGGCGGCCGGAATTACGACGGCCATCGTTGCGGGTATCCTGGCCGCGATCTTCGGCGGTAGTAACGTCCAAGTAAGCGGCCCGACCGGCGCAATGACCGTCGTGTTAATCCCCATCGTGGCCAACCATGGTGCCGATGGGGTTCTCGTCGTCGGCGTGCTGGCAGGGCTCATGCTGCTCGTACTGGCGTTCACCGGCGCTGGCCGCGCGATGAAGTACATGCCACTACCTGTCGTCGAAGGTTTCACCGCCGGTATTGCGTTAATCATCGGCTTACAACAGCTGCCTGCAGCACTTGGTGTTGACGTGGAGGGCGAGAAAGTCCTCGGGTTGGCGTGGGGCTCAATCAATGCTTGGTTAGATGCTCCGGCATGGCAGGCGCCCGTGATGACCCTTGCAGTAGCGGCTGGAATCGTGCTTGCTGCGCGCGTCCGTAGTGGCTTCCCCGCGGCGCTAGTGTTGGTAGCTGCAGCGACAGCCATCAACATGCTGGCAGACAGCGGCCTGAAGACAATCGGCTACATCCCGTCGACATTGCCTGCTCCGCGCTGGCCAGAGATTCCGTGGGAGCACCTGGATTCATTGCTGTTTGCAGCGGTCGCCGTCGCAGCTCTCGGTGCGCTGGAATCGTTGCTGTCTGCGACGGTTGCCGACGCAATGACTGTCGGCGACCGGCACGATCCCGACCGCGAACTCTTCGGGCAGGGCGTGGCCAACGTCGTCGCGCCCCTGTTCGGCGGGATTCCCGCAACCGCCGCGATTGCCCGAACTGCCGTCAACGTGCGTGCAGGCGCAGGCACACGCCTGGCAGCGGTGTTCCATTCGCTGCTCCTGCTCGTGGCCGTGCTCGTCGCGGCCCGGTGGGTGGGCGAGATTCCTCTCGCCGCGCTCGCCGGCGTGCTCATCGCCACTGCGATTCAGATGATCCACCCGCGGAACCTCCGCTCGGTGATACGCGCCACCAAGGGCGACGGGGCGACCCTGCTCATCACAGCTGCCGCCACCGTCGTGTTCGACCTTGTCGTCGCCGTACTCATCGGCCTTGTAATGGCGGGCTTCTTCGCACTGCGCGAGACCGCCCGCACTGCGGTGTTGGAAGCCGCCCCACTAGACGAGGGGGACCACCGCGACAAGGAACGCGAGCTCCTCGACGAGCACATCGCCGCCTTCCGTATGGAAGGCCCTCTCTTCTTTGGCGCAGCGCACGATTTCCTCCTCGAGCTCGCTGATGCCTCGTCGGTCAAGGTTGTCGTACTCCGCATGCGCTACGTCACGACGATCGATGCCACCGGCGCCCAGATGCTCGCCGACACAATCGGGCGCCTCGAACGCCGCGGTACCAGAGTCCTGCTCGCAGCCACGAAGCCCGAACATATTCCGGTGTTGCGCGAACTCGGCGTATTCGACCAGCTTGCACACGAGAATCACGTCTTCGACAACACCCCTGACGCCATCGCCCACGCCCGACTGCATGCCTCACGCATTCAGCACGAAGAGTCTGATGGCACATCCGCAGCATCGCAGAGTCAATAGCTTGGCTGAGCCAGACAATGGTCACTCCGTCGCAGTCGACCCTGCAATCGTGGGTCCACGTCCCCATCGCGCGATGCTTGAAAAACCTTTACACGTTGCACTTAAACTCCACGACGTGTCGTTGCAAAGTCACCTTCTCATTCGTGAAGCCGATGTGGGTGTAACCGCTTGGCGCGTAGCATTGGCGACATGCGCATTTTCACCGTGGGCCACTCCAACCTCGAGTTCGAGGACTTCGCTGAAATGATCAAAGCTGCCGGTGTGGCATCCATCGTGGATGTGCGCAAGCTGCCCGGATCCAGGAAGTACCCGTGGTTCAACGGCGACTACCTTGCCGAACACCTTCCTACATGTGGCATCACTTACAGCAGAAGCGAGGGCCTCACCGGGCGGCGCAACGTGTCCCACTCGGTGCCGTTTGAGGTTAACGGCAACTGGCGTAACCGCAGCTTCCACAATTACGCCGACCATGCGCTGGGCGAGGAGTTCTCCGACGCAATCTCGCAGCTACGGGCGAACGCCGCCGAAACCCCCACCGCAATCATGTGCGCCGAGGCGGTGTGGTGGCGCTGCCACCGGCGTATCATCGCCGACCACCTCATCGCCCACGGTGACGAGGTTGGCCACATTATGGGTCTGGGTGCGGCCGGGGCGAAGGTGAGCGAGGCAACGCTCAACGACGGCGCAGTCATCGGCAACGATCTCCTCGTGCGCTACCCCGAGCGGGGCTAGCGCGTACACCAGAGGCCAGTGGGTGCGGAAACTCGGACTACGACCCAGTGAGCCACGGCATCCTCCTCGGCCTGACCTAAGGCGCGACTTACGCCTTGTATTCATGGAGCGCCCACCACCTTATGAGCAGCAGCATCGGAGGCACACCAGCGGATAGCACGCTCAAACGAGCTTTAGGTTAGGAAATCTGAACCGCGCAATCTAAGAAGAGCACCGGCAACCCCGGTAGTGTGCCCCAAAGCGTCGAATCGAAAAACGTACTACCGACTTGCCACGGCCCTAGACGTCGAGCTTGAAGTCCACGGTATCTCGTTGCAAAGTTACTTTCTCGTTAGCACCATCAAAAGGAGTGGTATCCAATGAAAGCGTTCGGGTTCTTAAGCTTCGGGCATTACGCCTTCGGTGGCCAGCGCGGGCCATCTGCGGAAAAGATCGCCAAGACTCATCTGGAGATCGCCCAGGCTGCGGACGAAATCGGCGTGAACAACGCGTCCTTTCGTGTCCACCACTTCGCGCCGCAGGCCTCCGCCCCGATGCCGCTGCTGGGTGCTGTCGCGGCCACTACCAAACACATCGAGGTGGGCACCGGTGTCATCGACATGCGCTATGAAAACCCGCTCTACCTCGCCGAAGAGGCCGCGTCGCTGTACCAAATTTCCGGTGGCCGCGTGGCCCTGGGCATCTCGCGCGGCGCCCCCGAGGTGGCTGACCGCGGCTGGGAGGCCTTCGGCTACTGGGGTAAAGCGCCCAACGGCGCGGACGTGGCGCGAGCCCACCTCGAGGCGTTCATGGCTGCAGTGGACGGCAACGGATTCGCCACCGCCGCACCGCTGGACCGGCAGTACCCCAACATATTCCAACCCGGCTCCGCCCTGCCGGTCTTCCCCATGGCGCCCGAGCTGCGTAAGCATATTTTCTACGGCTCCGGCACCCACGCTTCTGCCGAGCAAACCGCCAAGGACGGGCTCAACCTGATGTCCTCCACCCTGGTCTCCGAGACCACCGCCGAGACTCTGGGCGAAATCCAGGCGGATCAGATCAGCCGCTATCGCGCCGCGTGGAAGAAGGCGGGCCACGATTGGACGCCGCGCGTGTCGGTGTCCCGCTCTATCTTCCCCATCGTCGACGGCGCGGACATGCAGTTGTTCGGCATGCAGGCCTCCGGCTCCGATCAGGTGGGCATGCTTCCCGACGTCGGCGCCTCCACCTTCGGCCGCACCTATGCCGCCGAGCCGGACAAACTCATTGAGCAGCTCAAAGCCGACGCCGCCGTCATGTCCGCCGACACCCTGCTCATCACCATCCCCACCGGGATGGCGTCGACGTCAACGTGAAGATCTTGGACAACTTCGCCACGCATGTCGCCCCCGCGTTGGGTTGGCAGCCGAATCACGAAGGCCCAGTTACCGGCTATCTCATCGACTAATTCCTGCAGTTCGCAAGCTCTTCGCTTCAATGTCAGTTCAGTGCGTGTTGAATAGTTCGGTAATTGCTGTATAGTTCAGTATATGCTGACTATTGCTTCACGCCTCGACGTCATGAACCGGCTCGGCCGGGCCATGGCGGATCCGACGCGCTCCAGAATCCTGATCACCCTACTCGACGGCCCGAGCTACCCGGCCGTGCTTTCGCGCGACCTGGACCTGACCCGCTCGAACGTCTCGAACCACCTGACCTGCTTGCGTGACTGCGGCATCGTCGTCGCCGAGCCGGAGGGCCGCAAGACACGCTACGAAATCGCCGATCCGCACCTCGCGACAGCGCTCAACGCACTAGTGAACGCGACGTTGGCTGTCGACGAAAACGCCCCGTGCATCGACCCTGAGTGCTCGGTGCCCGGCTGCGACGGAAAAGGAGCGGACGCATGAGTTCAGCATGTGGATGCGAACACGAACCAGCCACGGAGATCGAAGATCTCGATCGGCCATGGTGGAAGGACCCCGAGTTGCTACTGCCGATCTTCTCCGGCGTAGCCCTCTGCATAGGTCTGGCGCTGGACTGGTCCGGACTAGAGACACCCGCGACAGTTCTGTTCTGGATCGGCCTGCTGCTAGGGGCGTATACGTTCACGCCCGGCGCTATCCGGAACCTTGCCACGAAGCGCAAGCTCGGCATTGGTTTGCTGATGACGATCAGCGCGGTCGGCGCGGTAATCCTCGGTTACGTCGGAGAGGCGGCGGCGCTAGCGTTCCTGTACTCGATCGCCGAGGCACTGGAAGACAAGGCGATGGACCGGGCCCAGGGCGGACTGCGGGCACTGTTGAAATTGGTACCGCAGACCGCGACGGTGCTGCGCGACGGTACGACGGTCGAGGTCGCAGCGAAGGATCTCGTGGCTGGCGAGCTGATGCTCGTGCGCCCCGGAGAGCGGATCGCCACGGACGGCATCATTCGGTCTGGGCGCTCCAGCCTTGACACCTCAGCGATCACCGGAGAATCCATTCCGGAGGAGGTTGCGCCCGGCGACGAGGTGCCCGCGGGAGCAATCAACTCCGCCGGCGTGCTGGAGGTCGAGACGACCGCAGCTGGAACGGACAACTCGCTGACCACACTCGTGGACCTGGTCGAGCAGGCGCAGGCGGAAAAGGGCGACCGCGCCCGGATCGCCGACCGGATTGCCCAACCCCTAGTGCCCGGGGTGATGATCCTGGCGGTGCTGGTCGGCGTGATTGGCTCGCTGCTGGGCGACCCCGAGACGTGGATCACCCGCGCGTTGGTGGTCCTGGTCGCAGCATCGCCGTGTGCACTGGCAATCTCCGTGCCGCTGACGGTCGTGGCCGCGATCGGCGCGGCCAGCCAGTTCGGCGTGGTCATCAAATCCGGCGCGGCGTTCGAGCGACTCGGCGGCATCCATCACCTGGCGGTGGACAAGACCGGAACCCTTACCCGCAACCAGCCCGAGGTTACCGACGTGGTCCCGGCAGACGGATTCGATCCGGCGCAGGTGCTTGCTTTCGCG
This sequence comes from Corynebacterium sp. 239_CJEI, assembly GCF_001055995.1. Lineage (NCBI taxonomy): Bacteria > Bacillati > Actinomycetota > Actinomycetes > Mycobacteriales > Corynebacteriaceae > Corynebacterium > Corynebacterium sp. 239_CJEI. The sequence goes on from NZ_JVOW01000014.1 coordinate 7,163, forward strand.
GCGGCAGTTGAGCAGCAATCGACGCACCCCCTCGCTGCGGCGATCGCGGCAGCGGTGCCCGAAGCGCCCGCTGCCTTGGACATCAGCGAGGAAGCCGGGCATGGCATCGGCGGCACCGTCGAAGGTCGACGGGTACTTGTGGGCAGTCCCCGGTGGATCGACGCCGGGCCACTGAAGGCAGACGTTGAGCGCATGGAGTCCGAGGGTCAAACCTGCGTCCTTGTCACCGTCGATGACGCCCTCGCCGGGGCGATCGGGGTCCGCGACGAACTGCGGCCCGAGGTGCCCGAAGCTGTGCAGGCCCTGCACGCCAACGGCGTGGAAGTGAGCATGCTCACCGGCGACAACACTCGCACCGCCCGGGCGCTGGCTGAAATCGCCGGAATCGACGACGTGCGCGCCGAGCTGCGTCCAGAGGACAAGGCAAGCATCGTCGCCGAGCTCTCCTCCAAGACGCCGACGGCGATGATTGGCGACGGCATCAACGACGCTCCTGCGCTGGCGGGCGCGACGGTGGGCATAGCAATGGGAGCGACCGGCTCTGACGCCGCAATCGAGTCCGCTGACGTCGCCTTCACCGGCCACGACCTCCGGTTGATCCCGCAGGCGCTGCAGCACGCCCGTCGAGGCAGCAGGATTATTAACCAGAACATCGTGCTGTCTCTGGCCATCATCATCGTGTTGATGCCGCTGGCGATCAGCGGCGTGCTGGGTCTGGCCGCCGTCGTATTGGTTCACGAGGTCGCTGAAGTTATCGTGATCTTGAACGGCCTGCGGGCTGCGCGAGCGAAGCGCTGACGCGCACCTTCGCCCAGCGCGCGGCTCTCCAGCGCGGATCTTTGAAGGATCGAGCTGCTCAGGGACCAAGCGTCGTCTCAAAACTTTTGATGCCGCGCTTCATCGACACGACCCGCGACTACCTGGGCAGCGTATTTAGCAAAAGGACTCGACACCCGTCAGGGTTGCCGAGCCGTCGCCGGTCCAGTTGCTGTAACCAACTAGATGGAGATTCTTCATCGCGGTTTCACGGCCACGCATGAGGTGGCGGAATGGACCGAGGGCCGGACGGAAACCAGTGCACCAGATTAGATGGTCGTGGTCGAGCTCGCTCAAGCTATCGAAGATGGAGGTAGCGGTGAGCTGGCCGGCGTCGCGGAGCTCACGTAGATGAGGAAGCGCGAGAATGTCCCCGAGGTTCGGGTCGGAATCGCCACCGAGAATCCGACGACGGCTGCTACCGTAGGCCTCGTTGCCTAACTGACACCAACGCCGTGTCCACTACTCGGGGGACACCCCCAACATTAATGCTGCCCTGCCGGCAGACCAGGGCGGCCGTGTGAGTATCGGACAATAATGCGTAGTCCTCCAAGGTTCTGGACACAGGGGCTTTCCCCTTTCCTCAGTGGTGCGACCAGAGGGAGTAGAAACATCCACCCCGGTGCACCCGCTGCGGTGACAACGACCCATCGCCCGCAGCAGGTGGCAATCGTCACGGTTATCCCTCTTTTTCAGATTCCTGTCCTCGGGATCAGAAAAAGACGGGGACCTGTCATAGGTCAGTGAGCATTTGCTGCATCTGGGCAATCTCGTCCTCCTGGTCGTTGATAATTTGTTCGGCCAGGGTGATTGCATGGGGATTCTGGCCGTCAGCAACCTCGTCACGGGCCATGTCGACCGCGCCTTCGTGGTGGGCGGTCATCTGCTCCAGGTAAAGGCGGGCGGCGCCGGTGCCCTGGGCTTCCTCAAGGGCTGTCATGTCCTCCTGGCTCATCATCCCGCTCATGCTACCCATCTCGCCGTGATCCATTCCACCTATCTCATCCATGGTTCCCATGCCCCAGAGTCGGTGACCGGCTGCTGGTCCCAGGCCTCGAGCATGGCGTTCATCCGGTCAATCTCCGGTCCCTGGGCGTCAATAACTCCCTAGGCAAACTCCACGACCTGGGCGGGGATGCCCTCCTTGGCCAAGAGCATCTCACTCATTTCCACGGCCTGCTTGTGATGGGGGATCATCATCTGGGCAAACATGATGTCCGCGTCGTTGTGATCGGCGGAGATCTCCCCGTCCTCCTCAGTCGCCGCCCTGGTGGTCTCGGTCGTCTCAGCGGTAGTCGTCGCAGTGCTGGTGGCCGAGGTGGTGGCGTCGGTGTTGCCTGAGTCGGTGGCCTCACCGCAGGCGGCCAGCACCAGGGTGGAGGCCACGGCGAGAGCGGAAAGAATAAGGGTGCGCTTTATGGTGGAGCCCTTTCAGGGTCATATGGGGTCAGTGGAGAGAAGTGATGGATCAGTGGACGGCGGTGGATTTCGGAGTAGGCGTGGTGTGTTACTCCTTCGGACTGGTGGGAGCCAGGTGGGCCGGGTCCAGATCAATCCGGCGCAACAACTGGGCGTTCAGGGCCACCACGATGGTCGAGGCAGACATCAAGATCGCGCCCACGGCCGGGGACAGCACGAACCCGATCGAGGCGAGCACTCCGGCGGCCAGCGGCACGGCGAGGATGTTGTAGCCAGAGGCCCAGACCAGGTTCTGGATCATCTTGCGGTAGCTGGCCTGGGACAGCTCAATCATCGACAGCACTGCCCGCGGGTCATCACTGGCTAGGACCACCCCGGCAGATTCCATGGCCACATCCGTGCCGGCACCGATGGCGATACCGACCTCCGCACGGGTCAGAGCGGGGGCGTCATTGACACCGTCACCGACCATGGCCACGCTCAAACCCCGGTCCTGCAGCTGCATGACCTTGGTGTCTTTGTCCTGGGGCAGGACCTCGGCGAAGACCTCATCGATCCCCAGGTCCTGGCCAACCGCCTGGGCCACCTGCTGCGCGTCACCGGTGATCATCGCGACCTTCACCCCGCGGTCCTGCAGGGCTTTCACGGCGGCGCGGGATTCGGGGCGGATCTTGTCCTCGACGGCCACCGCACCGATAATCTGACCGTCGCGGACAATATGGAGCACACCGGCCCCACGCCCGGTCCAGGCACTGGTGGTGTCGGTGAGCTCGGCCGGGGTGGTGAGGTTGAACTCGCGTAGCATGTTCGGCCCGCCCACGAGGATCTCAGCGCCATCGACAGTGGCCCGGACCCCCCGGCCGGAGGCGGCGCTGAAACCAGTTGCACGCATTTGCCGACGGGAGGCCTCGGGATGGGCGGCCGCGGCCGCCACGATGGCGCGGGCCACGGGGTGCTCGCTGTCGGCCTCCGCGGCGGCGGCCAGGGCCAGCAGCTCGCCCTCGGTGACGCCGACAGCTGCTGCGACACCGGTGACCGCGTGCGCACCCTCGGTCAGGGTGCCGGTTTTGTCGAAGAGCACCACGTCGATGGTGCGCATCCGCTCGAGCGCCATCCGGTCCTTGATGAGCACCCCGGATTTCGCGGCCCGCTCGCTGGAGATCGCAATGACCAGCGGAATCGCCAGGCCCAGGGCGTGCGGACAGGCGATGACCAGCACCGTGACCGTGCGCACCACGGCATTGTCCGGGCTGCCAATGATGGTCCACACCACCGCGGTGATCAGAGCGGAGATCAGCGCGAACCAGAACAACAACGCTGCCGCCCGATCCGCCAGGGCCTGGGCCCGGGAGGAGGACTCTTGGGCGTCGGCAACCATGCGTTGGATCCCGGCCAGGGCGGTGTCCCCGCCGGTAGCCTCCACCCTGATGCGGACGGTGTTGTCGGTGGCCACGGTACCGGCGACCACCTTGTCACCGGTGTCGCGGAAGACGGGACGGGATTCGCCGGTGATCATCGCCTCATCGAATTCGGCGGCTCCGTCGATGATGGTTCCGTCGGCCGGCACCCGGGCACCGGCCCTCACCAGCACGACGTCGTCGACGACCAGCTCGGAGATGGCCACGGTGCGGGTGGTCCCGTCGATGACTTTCTCGGCCTCATCCGGCAGCAGGGCAGCCAGCGCGTCAAGCGCGGAGGACGCGGCCCCGAGAGCACGCATCTCCAGCCAGTGGCCCAGCAGCATGATGGTCACCAGCAGGGCCAGCTCCCACCAGAAGTCCAGGTCAAAACCGCCCAGCCCCAGAGTGGTGACCCAGGAGGCGACAAACGCCACGGTGATGGCCATGGCGATCAGGAGCATCATCCCGGGTTGGCGGGATTTCAGTTCTTTCCATCCGCCCTTGAGGAAAGGCGTTCCGCCGTAGACGAAGATGATCGTGCCCAGCACCGGGGGGATCCAGGTGGATCCGGGGAATGCCGGGAGGTGGTAGCCGAGCAGGTGGGCGACCATGGGGCTGAAAATAACGGCGGGAATGGACAGAATCAGCGACCACCAGAAGCGGTCCCGAAACATTGCAGTGCTGTGTCCAGCGTGTTCGCCGTGACCATGAACGTGGTGGTCTTCGTCCAGGGCGGAATGCGGGTGATCGTGGGGCATCCCCTGGCCGTGGGTGTCGGCATCTGTGTGGTGTTCGTGGCTGGCATGATCCGGGTGGTGGGTGTGGTCTGTTTCCGGAGCGGGGTGATCACCATGGTGATCGCCGGAATGGTGGAGAGTGCTCATGACGTTCCTTCCGCTCAACCCGGTCGGGGTCGAGATGATGGGTAAAACTGATCAGGATAAGACGGTGTAGCCGGCCTCCTCGATGGCCCGGCGAACCATCTCCGGAGGTACGGCACCGGTGACCGTGACGGTCGAAACACCACCAGCAGCGAGGTCAATCTGGACGTCGTCGACCTGGGGGAGCCCCTGAAGGGCCTGAGTCACGCTTTTCGCGCAATGCCCGCAGGTCAGGCCGGTGACCTGGTAGCTAGGGGAGGACCCTCCTGCTGACGAGTCGCTGGCGGCAGGGACGGAGGCGGTGTCGGCACGTGAGGCAGGTCCGCAACAGCTGCAGCCGTGGGAGGCCATCGGCAAGAGGCGGGGCGGGGAGGTGATCATGGGAAAGCTCCTACGGGTCGGTGGGATGCGGTAACGCTCGCTAGCATATACCCCCCTGGGGTATATTTTCAAGGAGTGGAGGGCACGGCCCTCACACGGGGCAGGGTGTGCTCACCGAGCAGCCTCCTCACTGTCGGGAGGAGACAGCGGGAGGCGGAGGGCAAACACCGCTCCGCGACCGGGTCCGGGGGAGGTGGCGGTGAGAGTGCCGCCGTGGGCCTCGATTAATGCCTTGGAGATGGTCAGACCGATACCGGACCCGCCGTTGTCCCGGCTGCGGGCGGCATCCCCCCGGTAGAAGCGTTCGAAGATGTGTCCGAGCTGGCCAGGTGGGATGCCCTCGCCGTCATCGGCGACGTGGATGAGCGCGGTGGACGCCCCCTGTCGGTGGACGCTAATCTGGACCTGCCCGCCGGCCGGGGTGTGCCGTAGCGCGTTCGACAGGAGATTGCTCATCACCTGGCCGAAGCGTTGCCGGTCCACGAGCACCCGGGCGGTGTCCGTAATGGTCTCGACCTGTAAATCGACGCCTTTGTCAGCATAAGCTTCCCCCGCGGCAGCAGCGGCGGTATGGAGCAGATCCCCGAGCCTTTCCTCTGCCAGGTCCAAATCGATCCGGTGTTCCTGGGCCCGGGAGACATCGTCAATGTCTTCCATCAACCGGGTCAGGCGGGTGAGTTGGTCAGCCATGATCGTATGGTTGGCATTATTCCAGTCCACGACCCCGTCCTGGAGACCATCGAGGTAGACCGTGAGCACCGATAAGGGGGTGCCCATTTCGTGGGCCAGATCAGAGAGCATCTGGCGGCGGACCTGTTCGGTGTGTTCCAGCCGGTCGGCCATGGTGTTGAAGGCATCCGCCAGGGTGGCGACCTCGGGGCCTGCTTCTCCGGCGGGCACGCGGATACGGGAGTTACCGGCCGCCAGGCTGGTAGCGGCGCGGGCGAGATCCTGCAGGGGGGTGCGCAGACGCCGCGATAACCACAGGCTGGCCAGTAGGGCGCTGATCAAGGCAGTGGGCAGGGCGACGGCCAGGGTGATTAGGTTGGCGTCCCGGTAGGCCTGCTCGGCATGGAACAGCTCCAGCGAGGGGTCCTCCCGGCCGGCCATCAACATATGATCATGGAACAGGGTCGGCCCCACCGTCGTGGCCACGGCCGCGGCCACCATCAGGCTAATCACCACGACCAACACCTGGGCGGCCAGGAAGCGGAAGGTCAGGCCGGGTCCGTGATTCATGGCTGCCCCACCCGGTAGCCCACGCCACGCACGGTGTCGATAAACCCCCGGCCTCGGGTGTCGGTGCCGAGCTTGCGACGCAAGTTGCCTATGTGGACATCGACGATGCGTTCATCACCGACCCAGGTGGTGTCCCAGACCTCGGTGACCAGGTCGTGGCGGGTCAGCGCCTGGCCGGGGCGCAGGGCCAGGGCAACCAGCAGCTCGAACTCCGTGCGGGTGAGCTCCACGGTAGTCTCCCCCACCCGCACCTGATGGGCGACGGGGTCAAGGATGAGGTCACCAACGATTAAGGGGGTGGTCACCTGCGGTGGGGTGGTGCTGGTGCGCGGGCGGCGCAGCACTGCATGCACCCGGGTCACCAGTTCCCGGATGCTAAAAGGTTTGGTGATGTAGTCATCCGCCCCCAGGGTCAAACCGCTGATCTTGTCGTCCTCGCTGCCACGCGCGGTGAGCATGAGGATGTAGCAGTCCGAGAAGGTGCGGATCCGTCGGCACACCTCCAGGCCGTCGAGTTCGGGCAGCCCCAGATCCAGCACCACAACATCGGGGGAAAAGCGACGGGTCTCGTCCACGGCCTGGGTGCCGGTGTGCGCCTGACGGGTATCGAAGCCTGCCCGGATGAGGTAGGAGGCCACCATCTGAGCCAGGGGTTGTTCATCATCGACGACCAGCACCCGCCCCGGGGGCGTGGCGGTGGTCGGTGTGTGGTCAGCCATAGACCCCAGTATCGCTCCGGTCAGAGGGGAATACCATCCTCGCTCAGTGCCCGGCGGGGAATCTTCATCAAATCTTCAAACATAACCTTTCACCGCCGTCACCCCTGTGCCCCACCCCGGGCCGGCGGCATCACCTCCCTTGGTCGGTTCAGCAGGCGCCACCAGGGATTTCACTGCAAGCACCGCATACCCGGGGCGGGTAGAAGGACATCGACCACGGCTGTGGGGTGGTGTCCCGGTGGTGACCCAGCTCACCGAATTCACCCTCTTTTCGCCCTGCTATAACGCCGTGAGCAGGGTTTTTGATTTCTAGTCCGTCAGGCACCCGTGCTAGATAAAGGTATGGCATCGACCTTGAGGCGGTGTCTTCTCACGGTCCTACCCACGATCCAAGGAGATTGACGTGAAACGAGCAGCGATCGCAGTCGCCGCCCTTGCCCTCGCCCTCACGGGGTGTTCGGCCGCCGACCCGGAACCCACGGCCGACGGGACGGTGTCCCAGGATACATTCCTGACTACCCATGGCCTGGCCGACATGGGCGCGGTGGAGATCATTGATCACCTCGACCGGCAGAAGGTCACTGAGCGTCCCACGGATTTGATCGCCTCAGTGCGCGCCGATGAACTGCTGCTCTCGAGCGGTGACCAGGAAGTCGTGGTCGATCTTCCCGACAATCAGACGTATGTCTCGATCGCACCCTATCTCACCTCCACCCACGACTGCTTCTACCACAGCCTCACGACCTGCCTGGGGGAACTCAACAATGAGGATATCCAGGTCACGATCACCGATGAGGCGACCGGTGAGGTGCTGGTGGACGAGGCGACAACCACCTTCGACAACGGGTTTATTGGCTTCTGGCTTCCCGATGATGTCACCGGTCTGATTGAGGTCAGCTACCAGGGGCGTACCGGCACCACGGAGTTTTCCACCACCGACGACGGTGCCACCTGTGTCACAGACCTGCGCCTGACGTGATGGCTCAGCAGGGTCCTCACCTGCGCCTGTCTCCCGTGTCACTGAATTCTTACACCAGGAAGGTTAAATCATGACGAACGCGTTTTCCCGACGACAGTTTCTGCTCGGCGGGCTCGTCCTCGCCGGCACCGGGGCCGTGGCCGCCTGCACCAGCGATCCTGGACCCGCTGCCTCGGCACCAGGTTCCTCCCTTCACCCCACTCCCACCCCCACTGCGCTCGGTGAGCCGACGGTGCGCCGGACACTGACCGCCCGGCCCCTCTCTCTGGATATCGGCGGTATCGAAGCCAAGACGTGGGGATACGTCTCTGACACCGGGGATGCGGCCATTGAGGCCACCGCCGGCGACGTCCTCCAGGTCGATATCACCAATGAACTGCCTGAGAGCACCTCCATCCACTGGCATGGCATCGCACTCCACAACGCAGCCGACGGTGTGCCCGGCATGACCCAGGACCCCATTGAACCTGGCGAGTCTTTCTCCTATGTTTTTGAAGTCCCCCACGGTGGCAGCTACTTCTACCATTCCCACTCCGGCCTGCAGCTTGATCGCGGCCTCCACGCCCCACTGATCGTCCGTGACCCGCAAGACGCTGAGGACCAGGACGTCGAGTGGACCATCGTGCTCGACGACTGGGTCGATGGCATTCAGGGCACTCCCGACGATGAGCTCGACAAGCTCACCGGAATGGGTTCGGACGACCATAACGGGAAGAAGGGGATGGGAGGTCACGGCCATATGATGCACGGCACCCCGGACCGGGTACTGGGCGGGGATGCCGGCGATGTGATGTATCCGCACTACCTCATCAACGGACGTATCCCCCGTGCTCACCGGACCTTCGAGGCTCGCCCGGGCGACAAGGCCCGCCTGCGGTTTATCAACTCCGGCGGTGACACCATCTTCAAGGTGGCCCTCGGTGGTCACCGCATGACCGTCACCCACACCGACGGCTTCCCTGTCCAGCCCCGGGAGACCGAATCGATCTACCTGTCGATGGGCGAGCGTGTCGACGTCGAGGTCATCCTCGGCGACGGCATCTTCCCGCTCACGGCTTTGGCGGTGGGTAAGGACGACCGCGCCTTCGCCGTCATCCGCACCGCCGGCGGCCAGGCCCCCCGCCCCGATGTCGACTTCCCCGAGTTGTCATCCACCGGACTGCTTCTGTCCTCCCTGAAGCCAGCAGACCGTGCACTCCTGCCTGAGGGCACACCAGACCGAGAAGTCAGCATCGACCTGGGCGGGCAGATGATGCCGTATGAATGGAGCATTCTCACCGACGGCCAATCGTCCTCCGCGACCGTGCAGGAGGGCCAGCGCCTGCGGATGGTCATGCGCAACAGGACCATGATGCCCCATCCCATGCACATCCACGGCCACACGTGGGCGCTGCCCGGCAGCGGCGGGCTACGCAAGGACACCGTCCTTCTCCGCCACGGTGAAACCATGATTGCCGACCTGATCGCTGACAACCCCGGTGAGTGGGCATTTCACTGCCATAACGCCTATCACATGGAAACCGGGATGCTCAGCTCGCTTCGCTACGAGTAACCCCCCCCCCACAGCAGGGTTGAGTGCCGAGGTGGGCAGAGTCGCTGCAGGCCACCCACCGGGCAGCACGATGACCTTCCTCGGTGTTGTGGTCTTCCGGGACAACCAGAACACCGTCTTCTTCCCCACCGCCCCGGAATATGGAGATCTAATCCATGCCGAGCACACCCCGCAGAGCCGCCATCGCGGTTGCCGCGGTGCTCACCGCCGTGACCCTGGTGGCCTGTTCCTCAGGCGACGGCGTCCGAAACGCCGTCGCCGTCGGGGGGGGTGTCCCTATGTTTTTGTCAAGTGCCAGACCGATGTTGACGAGCACAGTCTTGGGAGTAGTTTCTTAGGCGTGCCTAGGAGCCGGCCAGCGTGTGCTGGTCGGCTTCGTCTTTGGGGCTTTATGCGGCGACGGGGCGTGGCGGGATTTCGCGGAAGAACTCCTTGTTTTTCAGCATCGCGTAGATGACATTGCATCGGCGTCGTGCCAGGCAGATGACTGCTGCGTTGTGGCGTTTTCCTTCAGCGCGTTTGCGTTCGTAATACCGCCGTGACGGTTCGTGGCTGCGGATAACTGCGAATGCGGAGTAGAACAAGGCGTTTTTCAGTCGTTTATTGCCTGACCGTGCCGGGAATTCACCTCTGATCGACGAACCGGATCGTCTAGTCACGGGTGCTATTCCAGCATAAGCAGCTAAGTGGCCAGCACTAGCGAAGTCGGAGCCATCACCGATCGCAAGAAGGATCTGCGCTGCGGTCTTGATGCCGACTCCGGGCATACTCATCAAGACCTCACAAAGAGGGAAATCAGCGAGCATCTCTTCAACCTGCTCAGCAATGGTGTTTCGTTGCTCTTTGAGGGCCTGGATGTTTGCAGCCAGTTGAGGAATTACTAACTCGGCGGCATCGCTTCCAGGCACGGTGACTGTTTGAGCTTTCAGCGCTGTAAAAATGTCGTCTACCAGCGGGGTGGGGTCTTTACGTGTGCGCTTGATCATCCAGTTCAACACTCGTTGGTATCCGGCTCTTTTTAGCCCCTGCGGTCCCTTGTAATGGATCAATAATTCCAGGATCGGCGTGCGAGTCAGGGTGCTACCAGCAAAAACTCGTTCCAGGCTGGGGTAGATCTGGGTGAGGACACTGCGAAGCCGATTGACAGTGCGAGTGCAATCGCGGGCGATGTCATCATCGAAGCCGGACAGCATCTTTAGGGCGGAGAGTACCTCATCATTGCGGTCGACGGCACGTAGCGTGTGGGGCATTGTGCGGGCGGTGTCGGCGATGATGAATGCGTCGCGTTTGTCTGTTTTTGCACGTCCCGGATAGAGATCTGCAGCTTTGCGCATCGCAAGACCTGGCAGGTATCCGACTTCGCAACCGCAGTCCCGGGCTACAGCAATCGGTAGTGCGCCGATGGTGTTGGGTTGGTCGACGATCACGAGCACGGTGCCAAGCTTCTGAAGCTGGTGAAAAACGCCTGCTAGTTCGGATTCGAGTTGAGGCAACGGTTTGTCGAAGACCTTGTTGCCATCACGGTCTAAGGCGCAGGCGTGGTGTTCAGATTTGCCGACGTCTAACCCAAGGAATATGTCGATGGAATGCTCCGGAGACATGATGAGCTCCTAGAAAACGAGATGGGTATGGCGTTGTTCCAGTCGCTGGTGTCATGACCTTCGTTGCAAGCACCCACGTTACAAAGAGACCTAGTTTAAAACTGGCCGTGTCCCTATCAGCTGTCATCGAAAGTCCTGGCACCCGGCGGCAAC
>NZ_JVOW01000015.1:0-82156 GCF_001055995.1 Corynebacterium sp. 239_CJEI
GTTGCCGCCGGGTGCCAGGACTTTCGATGACAGCTGATAGGGACACGGCCAGTTTTAAACTAGGTCTCTTTGTAACGTGGGTGCTTGCAACGAAGGTCATGACACCAGCGACTGGAACAACGCCATACCCATCTCGTTTTCTAGGAGCTCATCATGTCTCCGGAGCATTCCATCGACATATTCCTTGGGTTAGACGTCGGCAAATCTGAACACCACGCCTGCGCCTTAGACCGTGATGGCAACAAGGTCTTCGACAAACCGTTGCCTCAACTCGAATCCGAACTAGCAGGCGTTTTTCACCAGCTTCAGAAGCTTGGCACCGTGCTCGTGATCGTCGACCAACCCAACACCATCGGCGCACTACCGATTGCTGTAGCCCGGGACTGCGGTTGCGAAGTCGGATACCTGCCAGGTCTTGCGATGCGCAAAGCTGCAGATCTCTATCCGGGACGTGCAAAAACAGACAAACGCGACGCATTCATCATCGCCGACACCGCCCGCACAATGCCCCACACGCTACGTGCCGTCGACCGCAATGATGAGGTACTCTCCGCCCTAAAGATGCTGTCCGGCTTCGATGATGACATCGCCCGCGATTGCACTCGCACTGTCAATCGGCTTCGCAGTGTCCTCACCCAGATCTACCCCAGCCTGGAACGAGTTTTTGCTGGTAGCACCCTGACTCGCACGCCGATCCTGGAATTATTGATCCATTACAAGGGACCGCAGGGGCTAAAAAGAGCCGGATACCAACGAGTGTTGAACTGGATGATCAAGCGCACACGTAAAGACCCCACCCCGCTGGTAGACGACATTTTTACAGCGCTGAAAGCTCAAACAGTCACCGTGCCTGGAAGCGATGCCGCCGAGTTAGTAATTCCTCAACTGGCTGCAAACATCCAGGCCCTCAAAGAGCAACGAAACACCATTGCTGAGCAGGTTGAAGAGATGCTCGCTGATTTCCCTCTTTGTGAGGTCTTGATGAGTATGCCCGGAGTCGGCATCAAGACCGCAGCGCAGATCCTTCTTGCGATCGGTGATGGCTCCGACTTCGCTAGTGCTGGCCACTTAGCTGCTTATGCTGGAATAGCACCCGTGACTAGACGATCCGGTTCGTCGATCAGAGGTGAATTCCCGGCACGGTCAGGCAATAAACGACTGAAAAACGCCTTGTTCTACTCCGCATTCGCAGTTATCCGCAGCCACGAACCGTCACGGCGGTATTACGAACGCAAACGCGCTGAAGGAAAACGCCACAACGCAGCAGTCATCTGCCTGGCACGACGCCGATGCAATGTCATCTACGCGATGCTGAAAAACAAGGAGTTCTTCCGCGAAATCCCGCCACGCCCCGTCGCCGCATAAAGCCCCAAAGACGAAGCCGACCAGCACACGCTGGCCGGCTCCTAGGCACGCCTAAGAAACTACTCCCAAGACTGTGCTCGTCAACATCGGTCTGGCACTTGACAAAAACATAGGGACACCCCCCCCGAATGTCAACTCCGGGTTGACACTGACGTCAACCAATGGTTGACTGCAGTCATGGATCCATTGACGACAATCCGTCACCGACTGCAAGCAACGAACATTGCCGAACAAGAACTTGAAGATGCCGTGGCGCAGGCTCGCGCAGCGGGCCATTCATGGGCAGAGATTGGAAATGTACTCAATATCTCCCGGCAAGCGGCATTCAAGCGGTTCGGAAGTGTCCAAAACCCCGTTTCAGGAGAATTGATGACTGCCACAAAAACTACACATATCGCCGAGCTCGGCGAAAAATTCCTTCGCCACATCATCAACGGCGAAGAAGCAGAAACCGTAAGCATGATTTCCCCAAAGCTCCGGAAGGATCTCCCCTGGTCCACTATCTACTCTGTCTGGGAAGATGTTCTCACCGAGACTGGGGCGTTCGAATCTTTCGACGACACCCAAGTCACCAGCCTCGGGGGAACCAGGACTAAGGAACCGACCTCGCAGAAACTCCTGTCGAAGATTCTCGGCACAAGTCTCGTCATCACCACCCTCAAACATGAGGCTGGCGAATGGATGGCTCGAGTTGCGTTTGACCGTCACGAAAACGTCATTGGCCTACTCATCCTCCCAGTCGATGCGACTGAGTTCCCCTTCTAAAAAGGGTTTCTTCTAATGAAGACCTCTTCTACCCCTTGATGCCCTTCACACGACGGCCCAGCGCACGAGTAGCTTCGCGCTCCTCCGTGCGGCGCTTGATGTCCTGGCGCTTGTCATAATCCTGCTTACCGCGGGCGAGTGCGAGCTCGACCTTCAAGCGGCCGTCGGTGAAATACAGCTTCAGGGGTACAAGCGTGTTGTTGCCATCGCGGACCTTGCCCCACAGGGTGTCAATCTCCTTGCGGTGCAACAACAGCTTGCGCGAGCGACGCGGTGAGTGATTAGTCCACGAACCGTAGGAGTACTCCGGGATATGCAGCCCGCGGAGCCACACTTCGCCGTCATCGATGGTCGCGAAGGCGTCGTTAAGCGATGCTTTGCCCTCGCGCAGCGCCTTGACCTCAGTGCCCACGAGAACGACACCGCATTCGTAGGTGTCCAGAATGTTGTAGTCATGGCGGGCACGACGATTGGTGGCCACCACCGCGTTGTTGGCGCTGACCTTTTCTTTCTTCGACTTCTTCTTGCCCATAACCTGATTAACTCTAGTCGAAGAAGGTGCACTACAGCTATTCCCTAGCTATTCCCTAGCTATTCCCTTAACTTTCCCTTATGCGCCCGCTCGCACCCGACATACATATGCCTCTGGCCTTTTACGTTGTGACGCAACTTACTTTCCCCTAACCTTTTACCAACGTCTAACACAGAGGGATTTATATATATGGGACAGTCAAAAACGTTGGAACCGGACAAAGCGCCACCGAAGCCAAAGGGGTTCCTAGCAACACTGGAACGTATCGGCAACGCACTGCCAAATCCATTTTGGCTATTCGTGATTCTTGCCGGTGTGGTCATCGTTTCTTCGTGGCTCGGTGAGGCTGCGGGTATGCAGGCCAAGGATCCCGCGTCGGGTGACATCATCGAGGTGGAAAGCCTTGCTACCGCAGAGTACCTGCAAAAGATGGTTTCTGAGGCGGTAACGAACTTCACGGACTTCGCACCAGTTGGCCTGATTCTGGTGTGCATGCTCGGTGTCGCAATTGCGGAGTACTCCGGTTACATCGGCTCGGCAATCCGTGCGGCAATTTCCAAGGTGCACTCCCCTGTCCTGCTGACATTCATTGTTGCACTGGCCGGCGTGACTGGTTCGATCGCTTCTGATGCCGTCTACGTGATTCTCATTCCGCTGGGTGCCGCCTCATTCGCCGCCGTTGGTCGTAACCCTATTGTCGGTGCGATGGTCGCCTTTGCCGCCTCGTCGGCCGGGTTCAATTCATCACTGGTGCTCAACATTACCGATGTGCTGCTGGCAGGCATCTCCACGCAGGCGGCGCACTTCGTAGATCCGGAATACGTAGTTTCGCCGCTGGCCAACTACTTCTTCACCATGGCCTCGTCGATTGTGCTGGCTCTGATTATTACGGCTGTTACTGAGCTGTTCATCACCAAGCACGTGGAGAAGACCATCCACGACGATCATATTGACCACGAAGCTGCCGAGTTCACCAAGCCGGGCGCTTCGGAGGAGGCTGCTGAGGAAAACGCTAAGAAAAAGGAGCAAGACACCGCGTCGAGCAGCTCCAACAGCGGCCGCGATAAGCTCGTTCTAAATCCCTCCGAACGCCATGGCCTGCGCTACGGCAACATCGCCGCCGTCATCTTCCTGGCGCTGTGGTTCGCTGCCCTATTCATCCCGGGTTCGCCTCTGCGCGGCGAAGGCGACGGCATCTTGAATTCCGTGCTGCTTACCGACGTCGTGGTGTCCATTGCCCTCTTCTTCGCCGTGGTCGGTATTGCGTACGGCATTGGCGCCAAGACCATCACCTCCTCTGCAGATGTGCCCGCCTTCATGGAACGTGGCCTGGGCACACTGACCACAATGATGGTGCTCTTCTTCGCTGTTTCGCAGTTCACGGCCTACTTCAAGTGGTCCAATATCGGCCAGTGGACCGCCATCAAGGGCTCCGAATTCCTGACCAAGGCGGATCTGCCGCCACTGTTGCTCTTTGCTGCCTTCGTCCTGATGGTGGCTGTTCTCAACATGCTGATTACCTCGGGCTCCGCACAGTGGGCTCTGATGGCGCCGGTCGTTGTGCCGATGCTGATGTACGTCAACGTCTCTCCAGAGGTCTCCCAGCAGCTATTCCGTATTGGTGACTCCCCGACCAACATCATTACGCCGATGTCGCCGTACTTTGCGCTGGCGCTGACTTTCCTGCAGAAGTACTACAAGCCTGCGGGTGTCGGCACGCTGATGTCGCTGGCTATCCCGTACTCGCTGTGCATGATGGTGGGCTGGTTCCTATTCTTCGTCCTCTGGTATCTCGCGGGCATTCCGCTGGGGCCGGGGGTTCCGGTGCGTTAACTCACAGCCACTAGGAGATTGAGGGATTGGTCGAATTTTTCGCCCAATCCCTCACTTATTTGTGGCACCCGGGCTTAATATTGCGTACGGTCGCCACCACAACGGGCGTCGTAAAGCGAAAACGTACACACATTGAGCACACACTGAGACGCGGATATAACCTATGCCAACAAAGCACCTAAAATTTACGGGATCGACCGGCGAGACTCTGGCTGCATCAATTGATTTGCCGGACGGTCAGCCACGCGCGTGGGCGCTATTTGGTCATTGCTTCACGTGTAATCGGATGGTGCCCGGCGCGTCACGCACCTGCAAGGCGCTGGCGAAGAAGGGCATTGCGGCATTCCGGTTCGACTTCACTGGCCTCGGGCAGTCCACTGGTGATTTCGGTGAGACGACGTTCCAGACCAACATCGATGACCTTAAGGCCGCCTACGAGTTCATGGAGGCAGAATTTGAGGCCCCCTCGCTACTGATTGGGCACTCGCTCGGTGGCGCAGCGGCGCTGAACGCCGGCCACGATATGCCGAAAATCAAGGCGGTAACGACAATCGGTGCACCCTTCGATCCGGCACACTCGATTGTGCGCATCGCCGGTGACATTTCGACGGTCGATGAGCACGGCACGCAGGTTCTGCAGATTGAAGGTCGTGGCATTCCCATCTCCCGTGAGTTCTTGGAAGTGTTGGCGGACTACAACCCGGAGGTTTATCTCAGCCAGCTGCGCAAGCCACTGCTTATTCTGCACTCCCCGACCGACCAGACTGTTGGTATCGATAGCGCCCAGAAGATTTTCCAGGTCTCTCGCTATCCAAAATCCCTGATGAGCTTGGATCGCGCAGACCACTTGCTCACTCGCGCTAAGTCCGCCGCGCGCGCTGCTGACCTGATTTATGCGTGGGCGGATAGCTATCTTCCGGAGGCTGAATAGCCCTGTTATCATTAGGGGTTATGGACACAACTGAACACTCTGGCCACTCACACGGCCACGGTCATTCACACGGTCATTCACACGGCCATGACCACGCTCATATTGACCCCGCGAATACTCCTGCCCGTCGCCTGCTCGCAGCTGCGGGTCTAACTCTTGTCGTATTTCTCGCCGAGCTCATCGGCGGCTTGGTCTCGGGTTCACTGGCGCTGCTGGCAGATGCCGGCCATATGGTGACGGACTCCGCAGGCCTGCTTATGGCAGTTGCCGGTTTGGCTATCGCCCAGCGCGGAGCCAATCACCGCGCGACGTACGGGTACCGTCGTGTTGAGGTTCTGACTGCTCTCGTCAACGGTCTGACAGTTTTCATCATTGCCGCTGTGATTCTCTGGGGCGCAATCCGGCGATTCGGGTCAGTGGAGCAATCTGAGATTCAAACCACGTCGATGCTCATCATCGCAGTCATCGGCCTGCTCACCAATGTGATTGCGGCGTTTCTGCTCGCCGGCGCTGCCAAGGAAAGCGTCAACGTCCGCGGCGCGTATCTGCACGTGCTTGTCGACGCCGCTGGTTCGGTCGCCGTCATTATCTCCGCTATCGCTATCGCATACACCGGCTGGACTGCCATCGACTCGGTGGTCTCTATCGTGATTGCGCTCTTCATCGTCCCCCGAGCCGCCGTTCTGGTGCGCGACTGTCTCCACGTGTTGCTGGAGTACACCCCGAAGGGCGTCGACACTGAGAGAATCACTGCTGACCTGTCTGACTTGGACGGAGTGGTCGATGTCCACGATCTCCACGTCTGGTCCCTCAACGGCAGCGACCTACTGGCATCTGTCCATCTCGTGCGCTGCGACACGCTCCCCAACGGCGACGAGCACGCATTGCTCGACCGCGCGCAGGCACTGCTTCACGACGTCCACGGGATTGAACACGCCACGGTGCAAATTGAAAGAACCGGGCACGCTGACCACGAGTACCCGGCTCATACCTAAAATGTTCGGCTAGTAGCTGAAGTAAGATGCTAGCCCTCGAGCTGCTCCCCTAGCTCCAGCCACTCCATCTCCAGCTCTGCCTTCTGCTCAACCACCTCCGCAGCACGGCGATCGAGGTCCGCCAGCTTTTGTGTGTCCAAGTTGGCTACATCAGCACTCGCTTCCGCCATCTGCGCATGCAGTTCACTTTCTTGCTGGCTGAGCTTCGCCATCTTCCGCTCCAGAGCACTCATCTTCTTCTGGACAGCATGAGCTTCCGCAGCCGAGAGCTTCGAGGTATCCTCCTCTGAAGCTGCGCCACGGGTCTGCGGACTACCGGCATTTGCTTGAGAGGCACCACCACTAGCGGCCGAGTCAGCCAGCTGTGCGCGACGCTGGAGGTACTGACTAATCCCGCCTGGCAAGTTCGTCAGCTCGCCATCGCCGAAGAGGGCCCAGGTCGAGTCGGCAATACGCTCAATCAGGTAGCGGTCGTGCGAGATGACCACCAACGTGCCCGGCCAATTGTCCAGCAGGTCTTCCAATTCCTGCAGCGTGTCAATATCCAGGTCATTCGTCGGCTCGTCGAGCAGCAGGAAGTTCGGCTCACTCATCAACACGCGTGTGAGTTGCAAGCGGCGACGCTCACCGCCGGAGAGGTCTGCGATTGGGGTGCGCTGCCGCTTCGGGGAAAAACCCAGTCGCTCCGCCAGTTGCGAGGCGCTAATCTGCTTCTTGCCCAGGTCAATGTAGGTCGCCACGTCCTCCACAGCGTCGAGCACACGCATATCCAGCGGCAGATCATCGAGCTCCTGTCGCAGCCAACCCAGACGCACCGTCTTGCCCTCAATCCGCTTGCCATCGCTTAAGGGGTAGTCTCCCGCCAATGCGCGCAACAAAGTCGTCTTACCCGAGCCGTTGACACCGACCAGGCCAATGCGCTCGCCGGGGGCCAGACGCCACGTGACGTCGTTAAGCAATTCCCTACCATCGGGCGTTTCCAGGGACGCATGCTCTAGCTCTACGACCACCTTGCCCTGTCGACGCTGCGAAAACGCCATCAACTCCACGGAATCACGCGGCGCCGGGACATCGGCGATGAGAGCCTCAGCTGCTTCGATGCGGTAGCGAGGCTTCGAGGTGCGGGCCGGCGCACCCCGGCGCAACCACGCGAGTTCCTTACGCGCAAGGTTCTGGCGACGCTGCTCGGCGGCATCGGCTTGGCGCGCACGCTCGGCACGCGCGAACGTCCAGTCGTTGTAACCGCCATCGTAAAAATCGACGGTGCCATCGTGGACTTCCCACGTCTTCGTGGCAACGGTATCCAGGAACCAACGATCGTGCGTGACGACGACCAGGGCTGCCCGGCGCGAAAGAACATGATCGGCCAACCACTGCACACCCTCAATATCGAGGTGGTTCGTTGGCTCATCGAGAATGAGCAGATCCAGATCTCGGACCAGCGCGGCCGCCAGGTTAACGCGACGGCGCTCACCACCGGAGAGATTGGCGACCTTGGTATCCATACCGAGGTCATTGATACCGATGCCATCGAGGACCTCGCGGATGGAAGCGTTACCCGCCCACTCGTGTTCAGCGAGTCCCAGCGGTGCAATGACGCACTCAAACACGGTGGAATTCGGGTCGAGCTCGGCGCCCTGGGTGACATGCGCCATGGCCATGTCGTTGGCTCGCGAAATACGTCCGGAGTCCGCTGGCTCCACGCCTGCCAGAATCTTCAGCAGTGTGGACTTGCCGCCACCGTTCAAACCGACAACACCGATGCGGTCGCCCTCTTGAACACCGAGGCTGACGCCGTCGAGCAGAGTCTTGAGCCCGAAGGACTTAGAAATATTCT
The DNA here is from genome assembly GCF_001055995.1 of Corynebacterium sp. 239_CJEI. Taxonomy (NCBI): domain Bacteria; kingdom Bacillati; phylum Actinomycetota; class Actinomycetes; order Mycobacteriales; family Corynebacteriaceae; genus Corynebacterium; species Corynebacterium sp. 239_CJEI. The sequence continues at coordinate 8,259 of NZ_JVOW01000015.1, forward strand.
CGCAATTAATCAGATTCGCCATGATGAGTATTTATTGTGCCCCATTCGACGTTGCCAAGCACACGCCGGACATACCAGGCCACCGGCAGCTCATCGAACTGCTCTCGGGTTACCCATTTAAATTCCGGATGCTCGCCGCTGAGCTGGACATTCTGCGTGTCGTCGGCCTCGCGTACTAGAAAGGTCACCGTGTGGAAGCGGAAATTCTCCCCGCCCAAGTCCGGATTGGAATAATGGGCAAATTCGCTGACCTCCGCTGCGCGCAAGCCGGCCTCTTCACGCAGTTCGCGCACAGCGGCCTCCACGGGCTCCTCCCCCGCGTCTAGCTTGCCACCGGGCAAATCCCACTGGCCCCCGAGGAAGCCCTCGTATTCACGCAGCAGAAGCAGCAAGCGGTCACCGCGGAAAACTATGCAGTTGCACACCCAGCCGTCGTCGTCAGGCCAGAACTTAGTCCAAGCCAGGCTGCGCGGTTCGCGCCGGCCGATCTCGGCCCTACTGGGGGTGTCGTCACGGTGCATGGGGAAAGATTGCCTGTCCTTTATTAAAAGCGCTGGTCTCGTGAGACCTCAGCGAGACGAACGAAATCGGCAATTTCAAGCTTCTCTCCTCGCTGCTTGGGGTCAATCCCCGCTGCCATAAGCGCCTCTTCGGCTGCGGCACCAGATCCGTAAATCCCCGATAGGGCCGCCCGGAGGGTCTTGCGGCGTTGCGCAAAAGCAGCGTCGATAAGCGGGAAAAGGCGTGCGCGGAACTGCGGCGAGATTTCCCACGGGGCCTCGGGGGCATCGGCGGTCTTGGAGTTCTCTGGAGCGTCGGAGCGAGCGTAGCAGTCAATGCGAACGAGCCCGGAATCAACCTTGGGGACCGGCCAGAAGACGTGCGGACCAATGGCACCGGCGCGACGCACTGTGCCGTAGTAGGCGGCCTTGACACTGGGGACACCGTAGATCTTGGAGCCCGGCTGAGCCGCCAGCCGGTCAGCGACCTCAGACTGCACCATCACGAGCACGCGACGGATGGTGGGCAGCTCGGCAAGCATGTGCAGGAGCACCGGTACAGAAACGTTGTATGGCAGATTGGCCACCAGCGCATCTGGGGCAGTCTGAAAGTCCTCGCGGCTGACCTTCAGCGCGTCTTTCTCAATGAGCTCAAGTGCGCAGCCCTCGGCGCGCTCAGTGACTGTCTGGGGCAGACGCGCCGCCAGCCGCGAATCGATTTCAACAGCCGCCGCGCGGCCGCAGTGTTCGAGCAGCCCGAGGGTCAGCGAGCCCAAGCCGGGGCCAACCTCAACAGGGTAGGAATCCTCCGGCAAGTCCGCCGCAGCGACAATTCGACGCACGGTGTTGGCGTCGTGGACGAAGTTCTGCCCCAATTTCTTCGTCGGGACAATATCCAACTGCGCCGCCAAGTCGCGTACTTCGACCGGCCCCAAGAAAGAAACTTCTGCTTTAGTCACAGTTAGATACTACGGGGTCAACACAAAAAATAGGCTTAGCTCGTTATGGCTAGACGGAACTAGCTTTAACGAAGCCCCATGGAAGCGGTACAAGCGGGCCATGCGCCCCAACCCTGACCAGCCTGGACACGCTCAGCGACAGCAATCTGCTGCTCGCGGGAAGCCTGCGATGCACGCGGTGCATACTCAGTACCGCCGTAAGCTGCCCAAGTGGAATCGGTGAACTGCAGACCACCGGAGAAACCGTTACCGGTATCGATAGCCCAGTCGCCGCCGGACTCACACTGAGCCAGCTGATCCCACACGCCGTAGCCGGCAGCCGGAGCTGCAATGCGGGACTTAGTGCCCTGGCGAATAGTGGAGATACCCGGAGCCTTTAGCTCCTTTTCTTCCAGGACCTCGCGTCCGAGCTCTTCACCATCGCGAGAGGTGACCTTGACCTGACGCTCTACCTGGCCCGGTTCACCTTCCTGCTCAACGATGCGCTCATCTTCGAACATCGAATCATCTTCAATGATGTTCTCGTGAGCTGGAATCTCCTCAGTCTCGGTGATGGTCTTATCAATCAGACGAGACAGAGCGATGCGCATCCCCTCGGTGACCGGAGCATCCAGACCCGGCTCGACGGTGTCACCTTCACGCAGTTCAATGCCACGCTGAGCCAGCACATCACCGACGGTCATAGCCGGGACGGTCAGGTCGATGTCCTTGGCATCGTCGTGAAGCACAATATTCTTGGCACGAACGACGTCGAGTTCGACCCCCTTAGCGGAAATCTCGCCCTTTTCGACCTCTACCTTGTCCTTATCGGAGATGAGCCCCTGCTTCTTCAGACCTTCAATCAGCTCATCGGTAGTGATGGCATTGGTCTTGTGCTCCTGCGGCTTGCCATCGACAATCATCGTGACCGGCTTGGCAGAGCGGTAGACCAGCTTGCCGCCGTCCGTGAGATCGCCCTGACGCTGAACCAGGTCGCCACCGGTGGTTTCGACACCAGCCTTTTGCAGAATGGCCTTGTCATCCTTGGACCAGGTTGCGATTTGCTCGACCTTGCCGTCGATTTCGACGGTGATGGTGTCATAGTTGGATGCTGCGACAGTGCCACCCAGAGCAACAGCAGCGACCAGACCGCCTGCGGCAATCTTGGACGAAGTGGAGACTCCGTCATTAGCACGATTGAGATGACGCTTCTTCGCAGCACTCACGGGGTTCGTCACAGCCTTTCGGAGGATGGGGCAGCTAGCAAATGAAAGAAATACAGTTTGTAACAGTACGGTAAAGATTCAGTGTTGTCTAAAATATATCGATAAAAGTGACGGGAAATACAACAAACCGCCCCGGCTGCATTTCCACAGCTCAGGGGCGGCAATACGCCAGCACGTGCTTAAATGCCGTACACCCGACGTGCATTATCCGTCAAAATCTGTGCCATCTCCTCCGCCCCGATTTCTCGGGCTGCGGCCATCGCACGCGCCTGATGACCGATAAAAGTGGACTCGTTGCGCGCACCTCGGAAAGGCTCCGCGGTCATGTACGGGGCATCGGTTTCCACCAGCAGCTGCTCCGCCGGCGCCTCAGCCACAGCCTGCCGCAGGTAATCATTGCGTTTGAAGGTCACGTTGCCGGTAAAACTCAGCAGGTAACCGCGTGCAATGGCTTCGCGGGCAACCTCGATGGGCGAAGAGAAACAGTGCAAAATGACCGTATTGTCGTAGCCGTCCAACGCCGCCATCAGGTCTTCATCGGCGTCGCGGTTATGAATCATCAACGGCTTGCCGACGGTTGCTGCGAGCTCCATATGCCACTGCAACGCAGCCAGCTGTTCGCTCTTCGACGCGCAGCCGTCGAGGGAATCCAGCCAGTACCAATCCAATCCCGTCTCCCCCACGGCCACAACCCTGGGGTCGGCAGCCATTTCGGTTAAGCGGGCCTTGGCGTCGTCGTCAAGCTCGTGCGCGCGCGTCGGATGGATGGCGGCGGCGGCCCAGACGTTGGGGTGCGCGTGCGCAGCGGCAAAGGCCAGTTCGGTTTCCGGCATGCCATCGCCGACCGTGCAGACTCCGACGACGCCCGCTGCGGCGGCCCGGTCCATGAGCGCCGCAATCTCTTCCGGAGTTTGCGCCCCACAGGACGCGAGATGCGTGTGGGCGTCAAACAGCGGAGTGAGATACTCCGCGGGTTCTGCAATCTTGCGTTTGCGCTTTCCCATACCTCTACTGAGCCCCTACTTCACCTGTGCCCACTCGGGGCCGTGCTCAGCCAACTCAGAGTCGAGCTTGGTGAAAATCGGCTTCGGCTTGGCCAGCGCCGTACCCGGCTCAATGTCGAAGCGACGCCAGGCGGCCTTCTGATTGACGTAGTCACCGGTGATGATTGGGTAGCTCCTACCCTCTGCCGGCAGGTCAGCGCCGACCGGTTCGACCGGCATGTCGTCCTGGACTTCCTGGACTTCTGGCATTGCGGCCCAGATCCCCTCGCCGCCCAGGGTCTCGAAGACCTTCTGCGAGCTTTCCGGCAGGTACGGGGTCAGCAGCACATTGGCGTCGCTGACTACCTGCAGTGCTGTCCACAGCACGGTGGCGAGACGCTCGCGCTGGGACTCGTCCTTCGCCAGCTTCCACGGCTCCTGCGCAGCAATGTAGGCGTTGGCCTCTCCGACCAAGTGCATGGCGGCGGTGATACCGGCGCGGAAGCGGGACAGCGCAAGCGCGTCGCCGACCTCGGCGAAGGAACGCTCAGCCAGGTCGAGCAGTTCACGGTCAGCGTCAGTGAGTTCGCCCGGAGTTGGCACCTCACCGAAGTTCTTGAAAGCCATGGACACGGTGCGGTTGACCAGGTTGCCCCAGGAGTTGGCCAGCTCGTTATTCACGCGGCGGACGAACTCATCCCAGGTGAAGTCGGTGTCCTGGTTCTCCGGGCCTGCCATCGCGATGAAGTAGCGCAGCGGATCCGGACCAAACTCCGCCAGGAAGTCCTTCACATAGATGACAACGCCCTTGGAAGAGGAGAACTTCGAGCCCGACATGGTCAGGTACTCCGAGGAGACGACCTCCGTCGGCAGGTTCAACTCACCGAGCTCCCCGACCTCGCCCCCGCGGGAGCCCTCGCCACGGTAGCCCAGCAGCTCAGCCGGCCAAATCTGGGAGTGGAAGGTGATGTTGTCCTTGCCCATGAAATAGTAGGACAGCGCCTCCGGGTCATTCCACCACTTGCGCCACGCTTCCGGGTCACCAATGCGCCAGGCCCACTCGATGGAAGCGGATAGGTAACCGACGACGGCGTCGAACCAAACGTAGAGTTTCTTCGTCCCGTTTTCCGACCAGCCCTCCAGCGGAATCGGCACACCCCAGTCAATATCACGGCTCATTGCACGCGGACGGATGTCCTTCAGGATGTTCAGGGAGAACTTCAGCACGTTCGGGCGCCAGTCCTTGCGCTCCTGCAGCCACTCGGTCAAGGCCTCTGCCAGAGCCGGCAGGTCTAGCAGGAAGTGCTCAGTTTCAACGAACTTCGGGGTCTCGCCGTTGATTTTCGACACCGGATCAATCAGATCGGCCGGGTCAAGCTGGTTACCGCAGTTGTCGCACTGGTCGCCGCGGGCACCGGAAGCGCCACAAATTGGGCAGGTACCTTCGATGTAACGGTCCGGCAGGGTGCGACCGGTCGACGGGGAAATCGCACCCATCGTGGTCTGCTTGACCATATAGCCGTTTTCGTAGAGCCCACGGAAGAGCTCCTGGACAACGGCGTAGTGGTTGCGCGTGGTTGTGCGCGTAAACAGGTCGTAGGAAAGCCCCAGACCCGCGAGGTCCTGCACAATCTGGCGGTTGTAACGGTCGGCCAATTCCTGGACAGAAACGCCTTCCTTCTCCGCCTGCACAAGCAGTGGCGTGCCATGCTCATCAGTACCGGAGACCATCAGCACGTCATTGCCAATCATTCGCTGGTAGCGAGCGAAAACGTCCGAGGGGACACCGAAACCTGCAACATGGCCGATATGTCGCGGACCGTTAGCGTACGGCCACGCAACTGCTGTGAAAATGCGAGACATATTTAACAGGGTAATAGATGACCTACCATCACGATGAACTGTGCCCTCATGAAGTCTTCCAAGAACTGTCCCCTAGCGTCATCGCGCGCTCGCGCAGTCACTACGCTTATGTCCTATGTCCACTCGGTCTACCTCCTCCGGCTCGGCTGCTGACTTCACTTCGCGTGCGACCACTGCGCTGGCGCGTCTTATCGCTGCCGGTCATCGTCCCGCCGCGCTCATCGGCTCCTGGTTCGGTTATCGCGCGGTTCTCGCCGCCAACGTCGAGCTCACTGCCTGCGAGTCGGCAGCGCTTTTCACCATCCCCGACCCCGATGCGTGGATCTTTGGGTTCCGCCCCTACTCCGGCACCAGCGCGCACGGGGTCGCTACCTGCGTCGCGTTGCTTGCCGACGACGGCACGTGGCATTTCGACGGCCCCGGCACCGGTGACCCCTTCAATCCGGATTTCCAAGCCCTTCAGGAGGCCATCAACTACTCGCACGAAGACACGCGTGCCGACGCGCTCCCCGCGGCCACACCACTGGAGTGGGATCAGGGCGACCGAGAACACCACCAGCTTGCGGTGACAAACTGTAAGGAGGCAATTGCCGCAGGCGAGGTGTACCAAACCTGCATTTCCACACGCTTTCACGCGGAGCTGGCAGCGAGCGACTCTGCACTAGCCCACGCCGGTGCGTGGTTTTCCTCCCGCGTGGCGCGGTATCAGCCGGCTCGAGCAGCATTCTTGCCCGGCAACCTCGACGCTGGAATTCCAATCCTGGCCTCGCTGAGTCCTGAGGAGTTCCTCATCCGCGCAGGCACAAGCGTGACTGAAACTCCCATCAAAGGCACGATTCCCGCTGGCCGGCCCCCGAACGAGTTATTGCGCAGCGACAAGGATGTCGCCGAGAACATCATGATTGTCGACCTGGTGCGCCATGACCTCGGTCAAGTTGCCAAGACCGGCACCGTGAAGGTCACAGACCTGCTCAGTGTGCGTCCGGCACCGGGCGTGTGGCACCTCTTTTCCACAGTTTCCGCGGAACTTCCCGATCAGCTCAGCCACGCTGAACTAATCGAAGCCTGCTTCCCACCGGCCTCAGTCACCGGTACACCGAAGCTGCGAGCAATTGAGCTTCTGCGCGAGTGGGAACCCGAACCCCGTGGCGCTCACTGCGGCGCGATTGGTGCGGCCCACGGTGATGCACTTGAGCTCAATGTCGGTATTCGTACCGCTGAGTACACAAAAGACCCGAACTCGGGGAGAGTTCGGGTCGAAGCTGGCATCGGCGGTGGCATCACCATCGGGTCTACACCCGAGGGCGAATGGGCCGAGATTGAGGCCAAGGCCGCACCGCTGCTGTTGGAAAGCTAGTTGCGCAATTTACGAGCACGGCGGCGCTCGCGCTGTTCGGCCGCTTCCGCCAAGCGGCGCTCACGAGCCATGCGCAGGGCAAACTGACGCTGTTCCTTGTCATCGAGGTACATCGGATCGTCGGAAAGCCCCTTAACCAGCGAAACCATCAGCGCCAAGATAACAATGACGAACGGGCTTGCCGCCAAAATGGTGATGTTCTGCAGGTTCGACAGGGCATCGCTGCCACCGGTGACCAATAGGACGATGGCAATCAGAGCGGTGAAAATACCCCACATAGCAGTGACCGTGCGCGACGCTGTGAGTCGACCGAACTGACTCATGGTACCCATCACCGTGGAGGCGGAGTCTGCCGAGGTAATGAAGAAGGTAGCCAGCAGAATCATTGCGATAGCGGAGGTAATCGCGCCACCCGGCAAGGATTCCAGCAGATTGAACAGCTGACTCTCGGCCGAACCGTCACCGTAGATGGACGCACCCTGCTGCTCGTGGGTAATGGCGGTGCCACCAAAGATGGAGAACCACACTGCAGAGACAATCGACGGAACGGCGACGACGGTGAAGACGAACTCACGGATAGTACGGCCGCGAGAAATACGTGCGATGAACATACCGACAAACGGCGACCATGAGATCCACCAGGCCCAGTAGAAAATTGTCCAGGAAGAGAGCCATTCACCGGCGGTGCCGTCAGCGGAAGCACTGGAGCGGGAGGCCATCTCAAAGAAGGAATCCAGGTAGCTGCCAATAGAGGTCGGAATCAGGTTCAGAATCACCACGGTAGGGCCGAGGACCAACACCAGCAGAGCCAGCAGACCTGCGGCAACCATGTTGAAGTTCGAGATGTACTGAATTCCCTTGCCCACGCCCGACAGTGCAGAGACCAAGAAGGCACAGCCCAGAACGAGAATAAGACCAATCCACAAAGGTGCGCCCTTGATGGCGTTGAACCCGTTGATTTCCAAACCGGCGGAAATCTGAAGTACGCCCACACCGAGAGAGGCTGCCGTACCGAAGACGGTGGCAAAAATCGCAAGCGCGTCGATAAGCTTGCCCAACCGCCCCTCAGCGCGACGCGCGCCGATGAGCGGGATGAACGCCGCCGAAATCAGCTGCTTTCGGCCGAGGCGGTAGGTCGAGTAAGCAATTGCGAGACCGACGATGGCGTAGAGCGACCACGGGTGCAGAGTCCAGTGGAACATCGTCGAAGCCATGGCGGTACCGACTTCCTTCGGCTGGTGGCCCGGCACGCCATCGCGATAGAAGGTCAGCGGCTCAGCGACACCGTAGAACATCAGACCGATGCCCATACCGGCGGCGAACATCATCGCAATCCAGCTAGGCGTGGAAAACTCTGGTTTCTCGTTGTCCTTGCCCAAGCGGATGTGACCGAACTTGGAAATCGCGATGGACACAATGAAGAAGACAAAGACGGTACTGGCCAAGATAAACAGCCAGCCGATGTTCTCCACGACCCAGTTCAGAGAGCTAGATGCAAACGTCGAGAAACTATCCGGCCACGCCAGGCCCCAGACGATGATTGCCAGAATTGCGACAACGGCGGGGATGGTAACCCCGAGGTTCACGGGAGCGTGAGAATCGTCGGCCCTGACTTCGCCGACGACTGACTCCCCTACTTCTTGTTGTATTTCATGCTCTGGTGGATTCGTCATTCCTCCACCATGTCCACCATTGACCTGGGATTTCAACTCAGGATGTGGATTCTCTCAGGTTTTCCTCATTTCCCGTCTGAATTACAAAACTCCCAATAACAGCGTTTACCCTGTTCACTGGCGTGCGCTGGAACATTTTCTGGCACAAAGTAACAATCGGCTAACGATTTCCCTCACGAGCAGCCAAAACCGCCTGATAGAGATCACGGTGCTTTGTCATTCCAGCCTCTGCCGCAACCTGCTTCGCGGCATCCTTCAGCCGCATGCCATCAGCCACAAGCTCCTCCACGCGGTCAACCAAGTCCTCCGTGGATACCTCCGTCGCCTGCTGCCCCGCGCCCTCAATCACCACCGTAATTTCGCCGCGGACACCTTCCTCCGCCCACGCAGCCAGCTCTCCCAGCGTCGCACGGCGAGTCTCTTCAAAACGCTTGGTCAGCTCACGGCTTACCGACGCGCGCCGCTCCTCACCCAAAATCTCCGCGGCATCGGCCAACGTAACAGCCAACCGATGCGGCGACTCAAAGAAACAACAGGCCCGCTTCTCTGTCTTCAGTGATTCCAGCCAGATCCGGCGCGCCCCCTGTTTACGAGGTGCAAAACCATCGAAGCAAAAGTGGCCGACGCCCAACCCGCTGAGAGCCAATGCGGTAGTCACCGCGCTCGGCCCCGGTACGCAGGACACGGGCACGCCCGCGTCGTGAGCAGCCGCCACCACAGCCAGGCCGGGGTCTGACACCACCGGCATCCCCGCATCGGTCACCACAATGACTTTCTGTCCCGCCTTCGCCGCCTGAATCAGCGACTCAGTGCGGCTCTCTTCGTTGTGATCGAAGTTCGAAACAAACTTCCCCTTGGGGGAAATGCCCAGCGCTGTGGCTAGGTTGCGCGCCCGCCTGGTGTCTTCCGCGGCGATGATATCGGCGTCGATAAGCGCACCGCGCAAGCGGTCGGAGGCATCGGCGATATTGCCCAGCGGCGTTGCCACCAGAGTGATGCCGGGAGCCAGCGTCGTAGCCTCGCTGAGGGGCTCGTTCTCGTGCGGTTGGAAGTTCGATGCCGAATGCGTCATGATTCCATAGCTTAAACTGACATTCGTGACCGATGCCGCTTTAACCCCACCACCGGAAACCGAGCGCCGCGCGAAAAAGCGTTTCCTGCGCCCGATTCCCCCGGTTCCCCCGCTGCCGCCACTGCGGCTGTGGGACAAATGGGATACCGCCACTTTTGTGGTTCTCGGAATCGTCGCAGCGCTAACGCGTTTCATCGGGCTTGCTGCCAAGACCGACAATGGCACCCCGCTCTTCGACGAAAAGCACTATGTGCCACAGGCCTGGCAGATTCTGGAGTCCACGCGCGACCCCATCTCATCTGGCATTGAGGACAATCCCGGCTACGGTCTGATTGTGCATCCGCCAGTGGCCAAGCAGGTCATCGCCTTGGGCGAGTGGATTTTCGGTTATTCACCAATGGGCTGGCGGTCTATGTCGGCGGTGTGTGGCACGCTGGTCATCCTGCTGCTCATGGACATCGTCCGACGTATCTCTCGCGGCTCGCGGTTGGCAGTGGGTATCGCTGGTCTCTACGCGCTTGCCGACGGAGTGCTGTTTGTCTCCTCCAGGGTCGGCATGCTGGATATGATTCAGACCTTCTTCATCATCGCGGCCGCGTGGGCACTTCTCATTGACCAGGCCGATGCCCGCAAGCGCCTGGAATTTGCCACGGAGTTAGGTAGTTTCGGCCCCTATCTCAGTTATCGCTGGTGGCGACTGCTCGCCGGCATCATGCTGGGGCTTGCCACCGGGGTGAAGTGGTCCGGTCTGTACTACATGGCCGCATTCGGCCTGTGGTCCGTCTTCACGGATCTGGTGTCACGCAAGAATGCCGGTGCGGACAAGCCCGTGCTCGGCGCGCTCGCCCGCGATACCGCCCCGGCGTTGCGTGATCTGGTGGTGGTTCCGCTGGGCGTTTACTTCTTAAGTTGGCGTTCCTGGTTCGCCGAAGAAACGTCGGTCTATCGCCATGTCTCGCCCGAAGAGCGCGATACGGGACTCCCCGGCACCGACTGGCTTCCCGAGGCCGTGCAGAACTACCTGCACTACCAAAACAGCGTGCTGAAGTTCCACGCCGAGCTGACCACCTCTAATGGCCACAGACACCCTTGGGAGTCCAAGCCCTGGGAGTGGCTGGTCAGCTGGCGCCCAATGCTCTACTACTCCACCGAAACCACCTGCAGTGGCGGCCAAGAGTGCAAGGGCTGGATGATGCTCTTTGGCACCCCGCCCATCTGGTGGTTGCTGGTCCCCGTGGTCCTGTGGGCCACATGGCGCTGGCTCGGCCGCCGGGACGGCCGCTACGCGCTGCCGGTCATCGGTTTCCTCGCCTCGTGGCTGCCGTGGGTCATCGGCTACGACCGTCAGATGTACTTCTTCTACGCCACCGCGCTGATTCCATTTGTACTCATCGCCTTTGCTCTGCTTGCCGACGATCTCTCACACTGGCGGCCCCGCGATAAGCCGGTGGGGTTAGTAATCGTTGGCGCACACGCCGCACTAGTGGTGGCCGCGTTTGTGTTCTGGCTGCCGATTTTGACCGGCTACCCGCTGCCTCTCAACCACTTCGATTGGCGGTTCTGGTTGCCGTCCTGGAGCTAGTCCCGCTGTGGCGGCACGCCTGTGACCGGCAACCCGGAGGCGGCTCGCCATGCCTGTGCGATTGCCGTCGGCGTATAACCGCCCAGCCACACAACGGCCAGTGTCAAAGCGGAGACAAACATCAAGGCCAGGCCAGCAATCTCAGATGCTCCCTGGGCGCCGATGAGAATGTCACGAATACCAAAACCAATGCTGAACGTGGCGACGGCACCGTAGACCGGCGCCATGCCCATGGCAGCGCGTGGCCGCCAGGCAGCCCAGAACAATCCCACTGCCAATGCAAGCCGAATTGCCGCAAGCTGGATGGCAAGGCGTGCTCCGAGCTCCATTGGGTCAACAGTGGCAGTGGAACCGTCGATAGGCGCTTCCGTGCTTGTCGCGATTCCTGCACCGCCCTGCGGCTGCGTCGAGGAAAGTCCGAGCGTCATCATGCCGGAGGCGTCGACCAGTGTCGCAATCCCCCAGACCGCCCAGCAAAGGCCCAGTGCAATGAGCACCCCGCGGGCGGTGCCGGCCATGAGCAGCCATGCGCGCTCACGCCGGCGGCGCTCCGGTTCGATGGAGACCAAAATGCGCTCCGAGAGATCATCCGTGGAAATCTCCGGCATACCATCGGCAGGCCCAACCGTAAGGGCGCGGTTCAGCCGCACCGCTCGCTCATACCAAGCTCGGCACTCCTCACAGGCCCCAAGATGGGCATCGATGACTTCATCGGCAATGCTTGCCTGCTCGCCATCGAGACGAGCTGACAATGCTGCGCGAATTTCCTCGCACTCCACGGGGGATCTCCACCGCCTTTAACTCTTAAGGGGGTTGTACCTAATGAGGTCTTACCTGATGAACTGCCTGTCCAAACTGAAACGGCCAGCACCGAAAACGAAAATCATCACCAGACCACCGATGAGCGACATCACAAGCTCTGCACCGTTGTCGCGGATAAACAGGCCATTGCCCAAGTGCATCGACCACCAGGCACCAATCATCTCAATGATGAAGACCATCGCCACCGTCGGTGCCAAGAGTCCCAGAATCAGCAACGCGCCACCGACCAGTTCGACTAGAGCGACAACCCAGACCGTCAAGTGCGCCTGCGGGATATTCGCGGCGACAAAGTAACCGGTCGTCTTGTCGATACCGGTGATAAAAATCTTGTCCCAGCCATGGCAGATGAAGATAATTCCGAGTATCAGGCGGAGAATCACGAGCGCGATATCGCGCATTACCGGTCGATCCATGAGGGACATGCTACCCGACGGCACGGTCAAAACACGGTAGCACTGCGGCTGCGAGAGGCCAGCGATTTAAACATGCAAAAAGGCTTCTCCCAACCCCTCGGGAGAAGCCTTCCGCCAAACACACCCGGTGTGTCATGTCTTAGGTAGTGACATCGTAACAGGCCGAGTTTCTAACAAAAAATCGCGCTGACGTGCTCAGACAACTTTAAGGTTGTTCTACGGCTCAGCTCACAGGACTAGCTCACACGAGCCTGTGGCATTTCGTCATAATCGTCGTCATCAAAGCGGTAGTCAGTGTAGGCCAGATCTGCGAAATCCGGGTCCTCATCATCAAGCTCGACCACTACCGCGCCCGGACGGCGCAGACGCTGTGGAATTCCCAGCTCGTCATCCTCGCGGTTACGCACGCCGAGGCGGGCCATCTTCATCCGGCGAATTCGGCGAGCCCGCAGTTCCTGCTCTGCACGCACGGTGCGGCGCAGGTTGACCAGGTACAGGGTCATCAAGCCGACACCGACCAGTGGAATCCACCAGGTCCAACCACCCGCGAAAGCAGCGATGATGACCGTGACCGCGATGAACGCTGCCAGCCCAGCAACCGAACGGCGGCGGCGGGCAAAGCGAGTCTCAGCGTACTGGGCATCCGAAATCGGATCGAACCCACCACGACCACGGCGCTTCTCAGCGAACGCGTAATCATCTTCGGTCAAGGTGTCATCGACAGCGACTGCGTCATCGTTGGACTCGACACTGTGGTCGCTGTCGTCCTCGACGGTCTCGTCGGGTTCCGCCTGCTCGTCTACGGTGTCTGCTGCCTCTTCAGTCTCAGAGAGAGCCTCAGCGTCCGCGTGCTCAGCGTCAGCCGCGGCACCGGAATCAGCGTCAGATTCAACGGCATCTTCGAACATCAAGTCATCGGCGTCGACAAACTGACGGCGAACGTCAACGCTCACATCGGAAGAGGACTCATCTGCACGAACCACGTCACCTTCGGCGGAGGCAACGGCGGAGTCAGATTCAGCATCCTCGTCATTAACGACAGCCTGCAGCGACTGGTCTGCAGACTCATCATCGGACACGTCCATGTCAGAGCGGTCAGAAGACTCAGCAGTGGCTTCCTCGGTAGCGGAATCATCCGCCTGCGGGGTCTCCTCCTCTGCATCTGCCGCTTCCAGCTCGTAGACGATATCGCCGTCAACGACGGCCGGGTCGGCCGCCTCGTCCACGGTGTCGTCGATAAGCACGTCGCTGACATCGAAGTCATCGTCGACCTGCGCGTCAACGGTTTCGAGAGAATCGTCGACTTCTTCGGCCACGCGCACGTCCGACTCCTTAAAAGACGGACGGCGGCGCGTCGTGGCCAACTCCTCGCCACCACGATGCAGCACGCGGGTCTTACCTAGCGCATCGGAGGTACGACGAATCGGCTTGCGCGTATTGACCACCAGCGGGGCCAGCACAAACAGCCACAGTACAACGATGAGTATCAGCAACAGTGAAGTTGACATATTTTGTGTCTCCTTGCGATTTCGCCCGGGGTTTCGCCGTCTCTCCCCGGCCCACATACGCCGCCCACATGCCCTTCCACAGAGGCATTTGCGAAGGCAGTCAGCGTATCTAGAGCGAATTCGCCCAATAGTAGAGTTGTCATCACCCTATCGGCGTGCGTTACTCAGACTACTCAGGCGCGCCGTTGCGGTGGGTATTTCTCCGCCTCTTCATATTGCGCACGACCACTCGCCACGATGAGATCCACTGCACTGTCCTCCCCCACCCGCGCATAGGTCAGATGATCGCGCCACGCACCATCCATATGGAAGGCTTCCCGCGCCACGCCTTCGTACTCGAACCCACAATTTTCCAGTACGCGTATCGACGGGACATTGCTATCCAACACAGTCGCTTCAATTCGGTGGACGCCAACTCTCTTGGCATAATCCGATGCCAACGCCACTGCAGCAGTGGCGACTCCTCCACATGTAAAGCCGCTGCCTACCCAATAACCGATCCAGGCGTGAGCGACGGGGAAAGGCGTAATACCGCCGAGTGTGAGCATGCCGGCGAACTGGCCATCTACCTCAATGGTGGAGACAATCATGTCTCCTGCAGCCTCTGAACGACGCCAACTGCGCAGGTTACGGCGAAAAACAGAAGCCCTGTGGGCATTATCCCAGTCGTCGGCGAGGGTTGGCTCCACGGGGCGCAAAATGGGCTCGTCACGCAGCCGCAGTGCCCGCCATGCAGGGGCATCAGAGCGCTCTGGCACACGCAGGCGGACTCGGCCGCCACTGGTTACTAGACGAGAAGTACGCACGGCAACGATACTCGCGGTAGTTGGGTGCGGTTAGGCCTGGCGCGCCATGAACAGCACGTCCACTACATCTCCCGGACGCACGTGGAGCACGTCTTCCGGAATCACGATGAGGCTGTTGGCTTCCGACATACCGGCCAATAGGTGGGCTTGTGCACCGCCGGAACCTCCCAGCGGCTGCACCATGTATTCGCCGGTCTCACGGTCACGCATGAGCTGGCCACGGATATACCCGCGACGCTTCTCCGCCGACTCGATCGGGCCGACAGCACGAGCTGTGACAGCGCGGCGGCGAGGATTGCGCTTACCTAGCGCCAGTCGAATGAGGGGACGAACCATAACCTCAAAAACGACCAATGCGCCGACCGGGTTCGACGGCAGCAGGAACGTTGGAATCTTGTCATCTCCCAGCAGACCAAAGCCCTGGACCGAGCCAGGATGCATAGCGATGCGGGAGACATCAACCTCGCCCAATTCAGCCAGCACACGGCGAATCTGCTCACCCGCGGCACCGCCGACAGCCCCCGTGATGACCAAAAGCTCACTGCGAATGAGCTGGCCCTCGATGATTTCCCGAATGCGACGGGGCTCACCGGTGGCAATACCCACTCGGTGCACCTCGGCCCCAGCATCGCGGCCGGCTGCTGCCAACGCGTAGGAGTTGACGTCGTAGACCTGACCGAGGCCTGGCGTGCGGTCAACATCGACCAACTCATTACCAATGGAAATCACGGACATACGCGGCTTGGGGTGCACCAAAACCTTCGAACGCCCCACTGCTGCCAACAATCCAACCTGCGACGGCGAAATTACCGAGTCCAAGGACACCGCCACGTCACCCGGCTGCACGTCGTCGCCGACCTTCCGCACAAAGTCACCGGAGTAGACCGGATGGAGAACATTAACTCGACGGCCACCGCGGTCGGTCCAGTTTAGGGGCACGACAGCGTCGGCAAGCGATGGCAGCGGCGCACCAGTTTGTACGCGCACGGCCTGCTTCGGCTGCAGCCGCATCGGGTGGTGAGAGCCGGCTGTCACCTCACCGACAACAGGCAGCTCGACCTCGCGAAAATCAACATCACTCTGACGCGCATCCGGAGGTAAAGAACCAGATTCGCCGACGATATCGACAGCGCGCACCGCATAACCATCAATCGCTGACTGCACGAATCCCGGCAACGGCTGCTCTGCGATGACATCTTCAGCGCACAGCATGCCGAGGGATTCCGAAATAGCAACGCGCACAGGATCAGGCATCACAGCGTGTGCGGTGATTGCCGCCAACTGTTCTTCCACAGAACGCATGTTTTACCTTCCTCGGCACCAACCCGCGGTGCGCTTTATGCTATTCAGCTTCTCAGTACAAGCCTCTAGATAAGTACAGCCTCTATAAAAAGGCTTTAAGCCTGTTCATCCTGCGCCAGACGCTGCTGCATATACTCGCGCAGCCCCTCGCCGTAGTCCGGATGCCTGAGTCCAAAGTCTACGCAAGCGCGAATGAAGCCACCAGGATTTCCCAGGTCATGGCGGAACCCCTTGTGGACGACCACATGAACCGGATGCCCCTCTTGAATCAGCAGCTCAATTGCATCGGTGAGCTGGTATTCGCCGCCCTTACCGCGCGGGATGCGGCGCAGCGCATCGAAGATGGCACGATCGAGCAAGTAACGTCCGACTGCCACGAAGTTGGATGGAGCATCCGCAGGGTCCGGCTTTTCCACCATGCCCTTGACTCGCTTCACATCGTCCCAAGCATCAGCATCAGCCGCGTTCTCACCAAGCTCACCCGACTCCGCCGGGGTGGCGTCCTCAATATCGAAGACACCGTAGTTGTAGACCTCTTCGTGAGGAATTTCCAGCGCACATAGCACCGAGCCACCAAAGCGCTCGCGCACTTCCGTCATGCGATCCATCACACCCACGGGAAGCACGAGATCGTCGGGAAGCATGACAGCAACGCTGTCCTCATCGTCTGCGAGCAGCGGCTCTGCGACCAGCACCGCATGCCCCAGGCCCAGCGGTCGATCCTGGACAACGGATTCCACGCGGATAACCTCGGTGGCGCGGCGTACCTTCGCTGCAATTTTGTCCTTGCCACGCTCGGCGAGAGTCTGCTCAAGGTCCGGGCGCGGGTCGAAGTGCCCAAGCACGCCATCCTTACTCGGCGCTGTGACAATAGCCAGGCGTTGCGCACCAGTGGCGGCGGCCTCTTCAGCAATCATCTCGATGCCCGGCGTATCAACTACGGGCAGCAATTCTTTCGGCACTGTCTTGGTGGCAGGCAAGAATCGCGTACCCATGCCCGCGGCAGGAACGATGACAGTTCGAACCGGAGTAGTCATGTCCGAACCAGACTCTTTAGACGATGAGACCATAATGGCAACGATACCTATATAACTTCCATTTGCTCGGAGGCTGACCCCGCTTTTTCAACGCATTAATCAGAAATTTTCTCCTGCGCTGACGACAGAGGTCGCTCCCCTACCCGACAGAGTAGGTTTGCAGGTATGGCTCCGCTTCCCGAAACCACGTCCGATTTCAAAGCCCGCACACGGCACGAGGTACTCGCCGCACGCGCCGCCAAGGGGCAGCGTGAGCGCATGCTTGACGACGAAGCACTGGTACAGCGGTTGCAAGAATGGTTATCCAACACCGTCGGCGACCTCGCAAAACCTGTCATTGCCGCTTATGTCCCCGCTGGTGACGAACCCGGCGCAAGCGTTTCTAGTTCGACTGGCGGTAAGCCCGGCCAGGGCTTTGTGGAGGCTCTGGCAAACGCGGTTTCCGGAGCACGAATTCTGCTTCCCGTCTGCCCGCCCGGTCCACCACAACCGCTGCACTGGGGTTACTACAACGGCAGCTTCCACAAGGGCCGATTTGGACTCTTGGAACCTGTTTCGGTGGAAGACTCTGCTGGCCCAGCTGAGCTGGGTGTTGCCGACGCCATTATCCTGCCGGCAGTTGCGGCCGACCCCGCAACCGGGATGCGGTTAGGGCGTGGCGCTGGTTACTACGATCGCAGCTTGGTTTTCGCTCGACGCGACAGTGATACGGATGGGGTGAGAGCTGCGGCCATCGCTGTTGCAGTTTTCAACACCGAATTGCGCACGGAGCTTGCCTACGATGAGCACGACATTCCTGCCGATTATGTGATCACGCCAGCGGGGATTTCACAGATTTAATGGAACCGATTCCGGGATTTTCGCGCCTAACTTAATATGAGCCCAAAATATTCGTCCCGGTTTCCGCGTCCATTCCGAAAGCTCCGCCCCACAACTATTCGGCGGATGGTTGCCCTCACTGTTTTCCTATGCGCAGTCGGCCTGGCGGCGGTGGAGTCATTGACACCCCGCAGCGGCCATATTCGGGTAGTGGTTAGCGCCAAATCCATTGCCGCTGGCGCATCGGTGGCAGAACAAGATGTGGCTTTCAAGGACATTCCCCGGGAGCTCGTTCCCGGTGGAGCCGTAACGGACATCGCCTCTGTGCGGGGACGCACCCTGGCCACCGGCATGTCACCGAGAGAGATAATTACAGAGCAGCGAATGGTCGGCCCGTCACTTGCCAAGTCGCTGACGGGGACGTCGGAAAGCAAAATTATTGCCATCACGTTGACTGATGCGGGCATTGTGTCCGCTCTTCGCACTGGTGACAGCGTGGATATTGTGTCGACAGCGGATGAGCGCGGGGTGGCGGCGCCGCTTGCACACGGGGCAAGGGTGGTCAACATCGTCGACGATGAGGTGGTCTTGGTCGCTCTGCCCACCGGCGCCGCGGAGGTGGTGGCTGCGACATCGCTAGCATCTCCGCTCACACTGTTACTCGCGGGTTAGTGACCAAAATCTCACTGGTTCAAAGATCTTATGGTCCTGAACAGTGTTTTTCGCAGAAAGTTGACTTGTCCCACAACTTAGTGCGGGGATACAATGGCCAGGCAATTCAAAACTACGATTAGAGCGAAGAAGAGTGGCACTGCCTGATATCGCACTGCCCCGTTTCTCAAAATCGTATGGGCCTGCCATGAGCAACACGATGACTCACAGGTCTCGTTTGGTTTGTTCCGTTTCTACAGAAGGAAATTTCCTATGCTTAAGGGCTTTAAAGAGTTCATCATGCGCGGCAACGTCATCGACCTGGCGGTCGGTGTTGTCATCGGTGCTGCGTTCACCGCAATCGTCACTGCTTTCACCGACAGCCTGCTCGAGCCGCTGCTGAACACCATCGGTGGCGCAGAGGTCACTGGCCTTGGCTTCGAAATCATCAGCGGCAACCCGTCGACCTACCTTGACTTCGCAGCTGTCATCACCGCAGTCATCAACTTCCTGCTGGTCGCAGCGGTTGTCTACTTCGTCATCGTTGCTCCGATGAACAAGTTCAACGCGATGCGTGAGGCTCGTCTGGAGACCTCCGCTGAACCGGAGGTCACCGAGGCTGACCTGCTGACTGAGATTCGTGACCTGCTGGCAGAGCAGAACGGCAAGCCGAAGACGGAGCTGAACTAGCCTCTAGCTGCTAGTTGCGAGCTTCCGATAAGAAGCTAACTAACGCTTTTTACACAGCGCTCATCCCCAATGGGGTGGGCGCTGTTTTGTCCAGTAGTCCGCATCAAAATCACGAGCATCCTCCGGGGATTCATCGTGATAGTGCACTGTGCGCGCAGTTTTCGCACTGCGTGACTGGGCAAAGTTTTTCGCCGGTGCACCTGCGCGACGACGTTGCCTACGGCTGCCACTGCGCGGCGCGGCTTGCTCTTGCTCTTGCTCGGGCTGATTGGGATGTTTGGCGTCGCCCATTCCTAGACGCTCCAGCGGCAGAGGTCATCAAGCACATGTGAGACCAGCGGGAGAATTGTCGCCATGCCATCGCGCACTGCAGCGCGAGACTCCGCGAGATTGACAATCACTGTCTGACCGGACACACCGGCCAAACCGCGGGACAGCCCCGCATCCAAGGCGCCAGCTCCCATACCGGAGTTACGAATAGCCTGCTCGATGCCCTGCAGCCGCACATCAAGAACCTTGCGAGTGGCATCCGGAGTCTTCGCACGAGGACCAACTCCAACACCGCCCACCGTGACGACCAAATCTGCGCCACCGACAACAGCGGTATCTAGAGCCTTCCGGATCTCACGCTTGACTGCACCAGTGCTGACCACGGCATCGACCGAGTAGCCGTCTTCTTCCAACAGCTCAACCATGAGCGAAGCCGCACCATCCGGGTTCTCGAAATGGTCCCCCACGAGGACAACGAACGCATTTCGGACCTGGCCGTCGTCGTTGATAAGACGCTCCATCTCAGCGAGGTTGACGTCACTTGGCTCAGTACTCACGGTTTCGCTCATCTGCTCTATCTCGCTTTCTCCCACAGCTTTTCACTCGAAGTTTCACTCGAAAACTCTTCTACAGATGGTGAGGTACTCACTCCACCACGCTGCCTATCAATCCTGGGCTTCTGCCAAGGTGACATCGACCGTTCGCTCGTTGCCGCCTCGCTCATCTGTAACTGTAAGTGTGACAGAATCCCCGATCCGATGCGACCGAATAGCCGCAATTAGTGCAACGCCGTTGTCAAGTGTGCGGTCATCAACCTTGGTAATCAGGTCACCATCTTTCAGACCCGCCTTATCAGCTGGGCCACCTGGCGTTACTTCTCGCACCAGTGCACCACGTGCAATCGGACGCGAATCGATCTGGGCACCAATGACAGGCATCCGCGCCTTGCCGGAATCGATCAGGTCTTCCGCTATGCGACGAGCCTGATTAACCGGAATTGCGAAACCAAGGCCAATGCTGCCCGCCTGTTCCGATGCCTCACTGTTAGAGGCAATCACGCTGGGCACACCGATGAGGTTGCCTTCCATGTCCACTAGCGCTCCGCCGGAGTTACCCGGATTAATCGCCGCATCGGTCTGGATTGCATCAATGACCGAGGACTGACCGTCTTCACCAGCGGCGGTCACCGGACGGTTCTTAGCGGAGACAATGCCCTGCGTAACAGTGGAGGTCAGTCCCAGCGGCGAACCAACGGCCACCACTTCCTGGCCAACCTGAACCTGCGAGGAGTTGCCCAGCGAGATTGGGCGCAGCCCGTTAACACCTTCAATTCGAATAACGGCAATATCCGTAGCCGCATCCCCTGCAACCAGAGTTGCCGGGTGCGTGGTGCCGTCGGAAAGCAGGACTTCCATATGTGCGTCCGGACCCGCGCCTGCGACGACGTGATTATTCGTCAGCACCAGACCGTCGGACGACAGAATGGAACCTGACCCCGACGCCGTGCCCCGCTCCGAGGCAGTGGTGATGGACACGACACTGGGAAGGACCTTCTGCGCGACCTTCTCCACGGACCCCTCAGCTGCTGCTACCTGACGGGTTTCCGCAGGCTTATCCAGCGCGTTATCCGCGGGGGCCGACGACTGCGAGTTGTGAACTACCCATGCGCCGACACCGCCACCGATACCGGCCGAGCACAGCATCAGGGCAGCGACTGCCAGCGCCCCCATGCCCTTAGCCCCCTGGGCACCCTTGGTCTTCTGCTGATTGGCCGCAACGTCCCACTCTGAACCGCCTCCGTAAGCGCCGTTCGGCTGAGACGGGATGGTGTTGTAGTGGGAATTCTCCCAGCCGCGCTCATTGACAGAAAACTGGTTTGTCTCACCAGCATCCCCCATGGCACGGTTCTCGCTGAAGTTGTGAGATTGCGAGGAGTAGTGTCCCCGCTCATCTCCCCGCGAGGAATCGTTGAAAGAGTTGCTCATACGTAATACCTTGCACTGTCTGTCTAACAATTGGCTGAGAGCAGTCTGCGGTCTCGCCGATAATTCCCCGAATGAAACACCGAATCCCCGCCACACGCTTCCTTAAAAGGCCGCGCGCAGCGGGGATTACATCAGCTTTGACGTGGGGTTATGCGTTTCTAGCTAGGCTCTTGAGCTGAATCGGAGTCGTCACCTTTTCCGCTGTGCGGACTGCCCGGCAGCGTTACTCGCATCAAGGCACCGCCATCATCGGACTCATCGGCAGTAATCGTACCCCCGTGGCGGACGATGACCGACTTCACAATGGCCAAGCCCAGGCCGGATCCAGGCATCGACCGCGACTGAATGGAACGGTAGAAACGCTCGAAGACCTTGTCTCGATCTTCCTTCGGGATACCTGGCCCCGAGTCCGCCACCGTGAATTCAGCAACAACCTCGCTGAGCGGCGTCAGACGAACCCGCACGGTGCCATTTTCTGGCGACCACTTTGCAGCATTGTCCATCAAGTTCAAAACTGCGCGACCAAGACCCGCCGAATCCCCGTAGACATACCACGGAGCTGTCTGCACATCGAAGGTAATATCCGGACGACGACGCTCAACACGCGCCAGCGACGTGGAAATGATTTCGTCGACATCGACATGCTCAATAACCTGTTGCGGGCCATCTTCGCGTGCCAGATCAACCAAGTCACCGACCAACGTCGACAACTCTTCCAGCTGTGCGATGACGTCAGCTTCCAGATCCGCGCGATCCTCATCCGAGATTGCCGCTCCCGAACGGGAGGCCATCATCAGCAGTTCAATATTTGTGCGTAACGACGTCAGCGGAGTCTTCAACTCATGACCAGCATCTGCAACCAGCTCCGCCTGCTTAATGCGCGACGCTTGAAGTGCAGCCAACATCTCATTGAAGCTGCGGGTAAAGCGCGCAAGCTCATCATCGCCCTCCACAGGGATTGGGCGCAGCTCGTCGGTTTCCGTCACTCGCTCCGCAGCAATGCGCAGCCGAGTGACCGGGCGCAGACCCGTTGTTGCCACCGTAATACCTGATCCGATTGCGAAGAGGATTCCGATAGCAGAGATACTCAGCAGCACTGCACTGAGCGCTTTCAGGACCGACTGCGTCGAGCTCAGATCCTGAGAAAGGATCAGCGTCGCACCGTCTTCGGAGCGGACGGCGTATACACGACGGCCGTTGTACTCATCGGTGCGAATCGATTCCTGTCGATTCCCCCGCAACACCGCAAGTTCGGGGCCACCAATAGAGATTGAGCCACCGCCTTTGCCCGCCACACTGCCGTGGGCAAAGTACACCGCGTCCAGATCGGGGTTCAGAATCCTGTTCGAGTCCGCTTCAAAGGAGGGGCCAATGGCAAACTCCGAAGCGTACGGTGACATCAGCAGCTTTTCCGCCTGGTTACGGAGGTTACTGTCCACCTCGCGGTATAGCGCTGCCTGCACAGTAAAAAAAGCAGCCAGCGTCATCAGCCCCACCGACATCGCCACAATGAGCGCTGTCAGAATAGTCAGCCGCCAACGCAGCGAAGGGATACGCGAGCTCCGCGGCAGGCCGGGAAGCGATTCCCCTGCCATCGTCTCAGTATTCGCGGACTTCTCTTGCTTACCGACGGTACCTTGCCCCGGATTGGCCTCCGTGGCAGAACGCTGATTTGATTGCACGCCACCGCCGGTCGAACGACGACGGCGCAACATCACGGTGCGGTCTCCCGCATCACATAACCGACACCACGAACGGTGTGAATCAGACGCGGCTCTCCCTCTGCCTCCGTCTTGCGCCGCAGGTAGCCAATGTAGACCTCCAGCGCATTGCCGGACGTCGGGAAGTCATAGCCCCAGACATCCTCCAAGATGGCGGTACGGGAGAGTACACGCCGCGGGTTGCTCATCAGCAATTCCAGCAGCGCAAATTCTGTACGAGTGAGGCTAATGCGGCGTTCACCGCGGAAGACCTCACGAGTTTCCGGGTCCAGGGAGAGATCCTCAAACTGCAGAGTTGCGGCATCCTCCATCGCAGGCACTTCCAAAGCAGAACGACGAAGTAGCGAACGGACACGAGCGAGCAGCTCTTCCAATGCGAACGGCTTGGGCAGGTAGTCATCTGCGCCGGCATCAAGACCAGCTACGCGTTCGGAGACCGAATCACGTGCAGTCAACATCATGACCGGCAGATCATCGCCTTCGCTGCGCAGCCGACGGCAAACATCCAGGCCGTCCAGCTTCGGCATCATGACATCCAAAATAGCCAAATCCGGACGATCCTTGGCAATCTTTTCCAAGGCCTCTGCGCCATCCTCGGCGAGCTCGACCGTGTAGCCATTAAAAGTCAACGATCGCCGCAACGCTTCGCGTACCGCTTGATCGTCATCAACTACCAAAATCTTCATACTGCCCATTGTGCCTTGAAAATATAAGGTGAGTGTAAATGTGACACAGATTCTTCGTGAGAGTGCTCCCATAAAACCTGGCCATAGAACTGAAAAACCTCACCCCATCGCCGAGTACAAGCGATGGGGTGAGGTTTAAAAAGCTCTTTATCAACTGTTCCTTACGCACTGAACGCACTCTGGGCGCGCGAAGCGCTTCGCGGTTCAGCGAGGAACGTTGTCAGCATCCTAAAAGATGCGCGTTAGAACTTCTCGACGTCAACCAGGCCGAGCTGAACAGCCTTGGCGATGCGACGAGGAACGTTGTAGACGCGGCCGTTTACCTTGACTTCCTGGAGAGCGACGTTGTTGCTCTTCCACTGGGAACGGCGAGCGCGGGTGTTAGCACGCGACATGCGACGCTTTGGTACTGCCATTTTCTTATTCCCCTCCTATTCTTAGTTCTTCTTCGCGCGGCGAATGCGGTTACCGTAACGGCGCTGGAACTTCTCGACGCGACCAGCGGTGTCCATGACACGCTGAGCACCGGTCCAGAACGGGTGCGACTCGCTGGTGACGTCAACGACGATCAGCGGGTACTCGTTACCGTCTTCCCACTCGACAGTGCGGTCGGAGGTGGCGGTGGAACGGGTAAGGAAAGAGTGACCCGTGCCTGCGTCCTTGAAAACCACCGGGTGGTAATCAGGATGGATGTCCTTCTTCATTAATTCTCGTTTCCCTCAGGATTGAACTTCAGGTCGCTTTCCCCCAGCTAAGAGTGAGAGAATCGTGCCTGAGTTGGGTACGAACACGACTTACAATGACACGTACCGGGTCAATATTTCTATAAACCGGCATGTGACACTCGATGGAATATTACAGGCTCGAGCCCGAAAATTAAAAAAGGGCCCTGCACTAACGCCCGTCGACAAGCACGAACTCTATGACGACCCGCGAGAGTCGCGCCGAGAAAACCACAGTGGAACAGCGATTAGGTTATCCCGCAACTCGTGTGTAAACTGTTCTCTCGCTGTTGTCTAGTTATTCGTTTACGCGCTCAGCGTCGAGTGTCAGTGGGCAGCGCCCCGGAAAAGGCCAGGTGGATTCCTCGGTTATTCAATAGTCCGGCGTGGCGCACCAGTGATGTCGGCATTGGGCGGCAAGGAAGCAAAGGAATCCCTATGTCGGCGATTTGCCAGGTTACGGGACGCAAGCCGTCTTTCGGCAAGACCGTGTCCCACTCCCACCGGCGCACGTCGCGCCGTTGGAACCCCAACGTGCAGCGTAAGAAGTTCTACCTCGCCTCTGAGGGGCGTCACATCACTCTGAATGTGTCCCCGAAGGGTCTGAAGACCATCGACAAGTACGGTATCGAGGCTGTTGTTGCTCAGATTCGTGCACGTGGGGAGAAGATCTAAAAAATGGCACGTAATGACATTCGTCCAATCATCAAGCTGAAGTCCACTGCGGGCACCGGTTACACCTACGTGACCCGTAAGAACAAGCGCAATACCCCGGACCGTATCACCATTAAGAAGTACGATCCGGTTGTCCGCAAGCACGTCGAATTCCGCGAGGAGCGCTAATTCATGGCTAAGAAGTCCAAGATTGCCAAGAACGAGCAGCGCAAGGAAATCGTCGCTCGTTATGCAGAACGTCGCGCTGAACTGAAGCGCATCATCAAGTCCCCGCACTCCACTGACGAAGAGCGCATGGACGCACAGTACGAGCTGAACCGTCAGCCGCGTGACGCGTCCCCGATTCGCGTCCGCAACCGTGACGCTGCAGATGGTCGCCCGCGCGGCTACCTCCGCAAGTTCGGTCTGTCCCGTGTCCGCGTTCGTGAGATGGCCCACCGTGGCGAACTCCCGGGCGTCCGTAAGTCCAGCTGGTAAGTCGAGGAGCACCAATGAAGCGCAATCACTCTAACAAGAAGGCGCGGATGGAGCAGTCCCGCCGCCCGAAGAAGAACCCGCTCAAGGCCGCAGGCGTTGAGAAGGTTGATTACAAGGACATTAACCTGCTCCGCCAGTTCATCTCTGACCGTGGCAAGATTCGTTCCCGCCGCGTCACCGGTCTGACTCCGCAGCAGCAGCGCCAGGTCGCTACCGCTGTGAAGAACGCCCGCGAGATGGCACTCCTGCCGTTCACCAGCCGCTAAAGATGGCTGGTCGGCGGGAGCCGATCATTCGAACACCCGCCGAAAGGCCTTATTTACGCGCTGGCCGCATGACGATACATGCGATAACAGCGTAAAACGGACTCAGTCCTTCCCCACCGAGGGGATTGGATTGGGTCCGTTTTTTATTGTCTAAAATATGCACTTATGCCCGCTCTCACCGAAATATTCACCGGCTTTGGTTCCGTCGCAGTACTGATCATTGTTGGCTGGTTGTTTGGGCGCAGTGAGATCGTCGATAAGCGGGCATCTTTTACCCTGAACATGGTCGTGTTCTGGATCGCGATGCCGTGCATGCTCGCGCACACTCTCGCAACGGCGGATTCGGCGAGCATCTTCGGTTCGGCGTTTGGTGTCGCGGCACTGTCGGCGCTTGGCACGGCGGCGTTCTACCGGATTTTTGTGGCGCCCATGTTCAAACAGCGCGGCGCCGATGCTGTGGTCGGCGCGATGTCGACGAGTTACAACAACGTCGCTAATCTCGGCGTGCCCATCGCAGTCGCAGTGCTTCACGACGCTACCGCCGTCGTCCCAGCCCTTATCTTTCAGATTGCCTTCTATGCGCCCGCTTCCATGACGGTGCTGGAAATCCTCACCAACCGCGGCCATTTCCGACCGCGCAATGTCATCATGGCACCGCTGAAGAACCCAATCTTTCTGGCGGCGATGGTGGGGCTTGCGGTTAATGCGTTTGCTATCGAAGTACCTCAGTTCGTAGCGCATCCAGTGGGGCTATTGGGGCAAGCCGCAGTGCCAATGGCACTTCTGGCCTTCGGTATTAGCCTGCATGGCATGCCGTTTATGGAAGCCGGCCGCTCCCCTCGTCGCGCCGTCGTGGTGGCGTCTATGCTGAAGCTTTTCCTCCACCCCGCGCTCGCTCTGCTGTTCGGTCATTTCGTCTTCGGTCTCAACGGGCATGCGCTGCTGGCAGCTGTGATTATCGCCGGCCTGCCGACAGCCCAGAACGTCTACACCTTCGCCTCCCGCTTCGGCCGGAACCTTGAGCAGGCGCGCGATTGTGGCGTGATTACGACGATCGCCTGCTTGCCGACGGTCCTTTTGTTCACCCTGCTGTTGAGTTAGGGGACTCTTCCCGACGGCCTGGAGAGAATCTCGTTACCCTTGGAGGCGTGGAGATTCTGAAGACACTTCTCGAGGCCGACCCGTCCGTGCCTCGTTTGACCTGTTATGACGAAACTACCGGCGGTCGTACTGATCTATCGGCCCAAACTCTGGACAACTGGGCCAGCAAGATCGCCAACATGCTGCACGATGAGTTCGACCTCGTCGCCGGAGACCAAGTATGGATTGACTTGCCGTTGATTTGGCAGTCCGCCTGCATCATCCTGGGCTGCGAGCGTGCTGGCGTCACCGTTAGCGATGAGGAGCCGCTGGTCGTATTCACCACTGTCAGCAACGTCAGCACGTGGGAAGAGAAGTTCCCAGATGCCTACCTCGCAGTGCTTACCGACGATCCCTTTGGCCGCGGTGTCGTGGAATGCGGTGATGATATTCCACCGGGAGTCATTGACTTTGGTCCGGAAGTTCGTTTCCACCCAGACGCATATCTAGGCGCAGGCCCGGACTCCGACCAAACCCCCGTTATTGGGGAAAAGTCGGCTGCAGAACTGCTTTCATCTGCTGGCGATTATGCGGACGAGATGCAGCTCACGCCCGGTTCCCGCGTCGTTTCCGACGGCTGGCTGGTGCCTGATTCTTCACAGGTCACCGCAGATAAATGGGCATGTAATGTGCTGTCGGCTTGGGTTCGTGGAGGTGCTGCCGTCGTCGTGCGCGGTGGCGATAGCGAGCGTGTCACTGCTATTTCTACGGCCGAAAAAGCCCGTGTGATTTAGTCGCAGCTGTCCCGTCGAGAAGCGCTCTAAGTAGTCGCGATAACCTGGAAACCGTGATTACCCGACCATATATTCTTGCGATTCTCGCCCTCATCAACGTCTTGGGCGCACTGGCTGTATGGGATCTGAGCCCATGGTGGTGGATTCTGATGGCCTTCATCCTCTTCCTGGATGTTGTGGCTATCTATGACATGCTTCAGAGGAAGCACTCCATCTTGCGGAACTTCCCGGTCATCGGCCATCTGCGCTACATGGGTGAGACCATTCGCCCTGAGATGCAGCAGTACTTCATCGAACGCAACTTCGACGGCGCTCCATTCGACCGCGATACCCGTACCGTGGTCTACGAGCGTGCGAAGGGGCTGTCCTCGAAGAAGTCATTCGGTACTGAGCGAAAGATTAATGCGCCCGGCTACGAGTACGTCCGCCACTCGATGGCGCCGAGCCAGCACGTCATCGAGGATCCGCGCGTAGATATTGGCGGTCCGGACTGCGCCCAGCCGTACTCAGCGTCTATCTTCAACATCTCAGCCATGAGTTTCGGCTCTCTGTCCCCTAACGCTGTCATGGCAATGAATAAGGGCGCGAAGCTGGGCAACTTCGTACAGGACACCGGCGAGGGCGCTATCAGCCCTTACCATTTGAAGTATGGTGCCGACCTCTATTGGCAGCTGGGTTCCGGTTACTTCGGTGCGCGTACCGAGGATGGCGACTTCGATCCGGAGCTCTTCCGCGAAAAGGCTAAGATTCCGCAGGTCAAGGCAACCTATCTGAAGGTTAGCCAGGGCGCAAAGCCTGGACTCGGCGGCATGCTGCCAGGTCACAAGGTCAATGAGGAAATCGCGGCTACTCGCCACGTACCAGTTGGCAAGGGTGTGATGAGCCCGCCGTACCACCGCGTCTACTCCACCCCGCGTGAACTTGTTCGGTTTATGGGCACCATGCGCGAGCTCAACGGTGGCAAGCCGGTCGGTTTCAAGCTGTGTGTTGGCTCCCAGCTTGAGTTCCTCGCCGTGTGCAAGGCCATGCTGGAAGAGAACATCACCCCGGACTTCATCATCGTCGACGGCGCTGAAGGCGGCACCGGCGCTGCACCGCTGGAATACTCCGACCGCGTTGGCCTGCCGCTTACCGACGGCCTGATTCTCGTCCATAACGCGCTCGTAGGTGCCGGTCTGCGAGATCGCATTAAGCTCGGTGCGTCCGGCAAGGTCATTACTGGCTTCGATATTGTGAAGCGCATGTGCATCGGTGCTGACTTTGTGAACTCGGCTCGCGGCATGATGATGGCCACCGGCTGTATCCAATCTCAGCTATGTCATACAAACACCTGCCCGGTGGGTGTGGCTACCCAGGATCCGAGCCTGTGGAAGGCCCTGGATGTCGACGACAAGGGTCAGCGTGTGGCCAACTATCACAATGCCACGGTCGCGGAAGCAGCTAGCCTATTGGCATCGATGGGCCTGAATAGCTTCTCTGAGCTGGGGCCGTCCCACCTGCTGCGGCGCACCAATGAGCAGGTCGGTGAGACCTACGCGGAGCTCTACAACTGGCTGCAGCCAGGCGAGCTGCTGAGCGGAACTCGCTTCCACAACTGGGCCGAAGCCTGGGAGACCGCCGACCCGGACACGTTCCACTACCCCGCAGTTCATATGCGCGGGTAGTTCGGGGCTGGTTGCGCGCCCTACTCACCCATCAGCTTCTTGCGCAGACGCTCGTCCTTTTCCAGGACCTGATCGCGCATGTTGGCCTGGTAGTTCTCCATCGCCACAATGAGCTCCGGGTAACCGGCCGAGAGAATACGCACAGCCAGCAGGCCAGCGTTCTTAGCGCCGCCCACACCGACGGTTGCCACCGGAACGCCGCCCGGCATCTGAACGATTGACAGCAGGGAATCGACACCCTCCAGGTTCTCCAACGCGCGTGGCACGCCGATAACCGGCAGCGGAGTGGCCGACGCAACCATGCCCGGCAGGTGTGCTGCACCACCGGCGCCAGCGATAATGCAGCGCAGCCCCTTGTCAGCGGCGGACTTTGCGTAGTCAATCATGCGTTCCGGAGTGCGGTGTGCAGAGACCACACCTACCTCAAAGGGAATTCCGAACTCAGCCAAGACCTCCGCTGCGGGCTCCATGGTCGGCCAATCCGAGTCCGACCCCATAATCAGACCGACCAGCGGACCGGTTACGTTGGCCAACTTCGGGCTTGCCACCTGGTTTGCTTCAGCCAATGTTGTCTCCTTGAGATAGCAATCTAATTCTTATACAGCGCCAGCCACCTATGCGGTGTAGCCGTCTGCCCACACGCCATCGACGATGTAGCCAGCAGCGAGGTTGGCAACCCGCCGGGTCTCCGCGATGCCTTCCGGGCTTGCGTCGTAGCCGCACAGGTTGACGTGCCCCAGCTTACGTCCAGGGCGCCAATCCTTCCCGTACCAGTGAATCTTCGCTGATGGGAAACGACGCCATACCTCAGCAAAACGCTGTGAAATAGGTACATCCGAGGCCTCATCGCCACCGAGCGTATTGACCATTACCGTCACCGGCGCAGTCGGGCGAGTGGAACCCAGTGGCATGTCAGCAACTGCACGCAGGTGCTGCTCAAACTGGCTGGTCTCACAGCCGTCCTGCGACCAGTGACCAGTGTTGTGTGGCCGCATGGCCAACTCGTTGACAAAAATCTCCGGATTGCCGTCAGCATCGACGGTTTCGAACAGCTCAACTGCCAGCGCGCCGGTTACTCCCAGCTCGGAAGCGATGGTCACACTGAGCTTTTCGGCCGCTCTCGCAAGGTCGTCGGCAAGCCCTGGCGCCGGGCAGATTGCCTCAACACAGATGCCGTCACGCTGCACGGACTCGAGGACCGGCCAGGCCTTGACCTCGCCCGACGGCGTGCGCGCACACATGGCCGACAACTCACGAACCAGCGCGACCTTCCGCTCGGCCATCAGCGGCACATCTTTGCCCAACAGCTCGTCGACAAGCGTGCGCAGATTCTCGCGGTCCTTCGGGAACCACACGCCGTGACCGTCGTAACCGCCGCGGCGAGCCTTCAGGCAGACGGCACCGTCAACGCGGTCGAAGAATGCTTCGGCATCCTCGGCGGACTCAATTGCAGCGTAGGCAGGTACTGGAGCGCCCAGTTCCTCCAGGCGCTGGCGCATCAGCAGCTTATCCTGCGCGTACAGCAACGCCGACGGCTGAGGCTGAACCGAGTAGCCCATCTCGGTCAGCTTGTTGAGGAATTCGGTGGGAACGTGCTCATGGTCGAAAGTCACGGCCTGCGCACCGGCGACAGCGCGCTCAACATCTTCCCAGACGTGGTAGTCGCCGATGATAACGTCCGCACACACCTGCGCTGCGGAAGCATCCGGCGAACCGGCGAGCAAACGGATGGACTGTCCCAGCTCAATGGCCTCAGTCTGCATCATACGAGCCAGCTGACCGTCACCAATCACCGCCACAACCGGCACGCCATCAGCATGCGCGGGATGCTGCGCAGCAGTTAGCGCTGCAGCGGAATTAGAAGTGGAATTAGTGGAGTTTTCAGGGGTATCCGAAGCAATCACACCCCTGATTGTAGGTTATGACCCAAAATTCTAAGTCAACCGGGAGACCAACTTAGCCACCTTACGAGAGCTGGGAATATCTTCCACAGCCAGCGGCGGGCCGAAACTGCGGGTGTGCAGATACAGCACGCCGCCCTTGCGATTGACCGCACGTACCGAACGCAGATCAATCGAGACCACCTGCGGGCGCAGAATGCCACGGCGCAGAATAATTCGCCTATCAGTTAGTACGAACCGCTCCCCCAACCAACTTAGTACCGGACGAACGACGCGCCAGAGAATAAGCCCCAGCCACGCGAAGAGCAGCAGCTGACGCACACCTTGCAGATCTCCCGGAGCAATCGCAGGGCCGTCGATAAAACCAATCAGCAACCAGCAGACGCCCGTGATAACCATGAGTTCCAAGAGCGGCCACACCAGCCGACCAAAAGTTGGATTGGTGTCCAGCAGAATTGCCTCGCGCGTGTCCAACTCATCATCGGGAAAGGTCATACAGCACTACCCCCGCTCCGAATCAGCCTGCGGGGACGCATAGCCGCCGTCAGTGGCACGAACATGGAACACGTCACCGGCCGCAACAAAGTGACTTGTGCCAGCTTCATCGGTGACGATCAATTCGCCGTCGGCACGCACGCCAACCGCCTTGCCCACCAGCACGCGATCCCCCGGCAACTCCACGCGCACGTTCGAACCGATGGTCGCGCACACCGCCTCGTAGTCCCGCAGCAGCTCCGCATCGCCCTTTCGCCACTGCGCTTGACGACGTCCCAGCGCACGCAGCACACCAGCGGAGATGTCGTCGCGGTCGAGGTTTTCCGCTCCCGCCAGGTATAGCGAAATGGCGTGTGGCACCGGCAGCTCATCTTCCTGCAGGGAAACGTTGACGCCGATTCCCGGAATGAGAATTGGCGGTGTCAGCGACGCGGCCTCCACCAGAATTCCGCAGAGCTTACGACCGTCAACCAGGACATCGTTCGGCCACTTCAGGGAAACGCGTTCAGGCGCAAGACCCGCAACTTCCACAACAGCATCGACAACTGCGAGGCCCGCGACTAACGGCAACAGACCCAGTTGCTCGGGTGCGAGCCCTTCCGGGCGCAGCAGCGCGCTGAGTGCAATGGACGCACCCTTCGGGGCCGTCCAACTACGACTCAGTCGACCGCGACCTGCGGTCTGCTCCGAGGCGATAAGCGCACTGAGATCTGCCACCTGCCCCAGTGCCGCCTGTTTCCGAAGATCAGCGTTGGTCGAACCAGTGGTTTCGACAACCTCAATGGAATTCCAGCCCGGCGCGGCTGCGCGCACACGCGTGGCGTCAAGAGGCTTGCGGGAAGCAACAATCCTGGGGTTGGTCATGCACAGCAGTCTAGCGCCATGGCCGGATTCACTGAGTCGTGACCTTTCTCAAGAGCTCTACAGCGTGAGAATCATCACAGCTCGCCTGCTTTACTATTTTCCTTCCCAAACACTACATTCCATAACATGACTATTTCCTCACGTTTGGCGGCGGAGCAACACACCACCGCTTTCCTCAATGAAGACCTTCTACGCCGACGCACTGCTGCACTGACTCCGATGGGGTCGCGGGGCTACGACAAGCTCAAACTGACTGAGCGCATGAATGCCCGCGAGCGCATTGACTACCTGCTGGACGAAGGATCTTTTGTCGAATTTGATGCGCTAGCCCGCCACCGCACTACCGCATTTGGGATGGAAGCCAAACGCCCCGCGACCGACGGAATCATCACCGGCTGGGGAACCATAGACGGCCGTGAGGTCTGCATCTTCTCTCAGGACGGCACAATCTTCGGTGGTGCACTCGGAGAGGTCTACGGCGAAAAGATGGTCAAGATTCAGGAACTTGCCATCACTACCGGCCGCCCCCTTATTGGCATGTACGAAGGTGCCGGCGCCCGCATCCAAGATGGCGCAGTCTCACTGGACTTTATTGCCCAGACGTTCCACCACAACGTTCGCGCCAGCGGCGTCATTCCGCAGATTTCAGTCATTTTTGGCGCCTGCGCGGGCGGAAATGCCTACTCCCCAGCACTGACGGACTTCGTTGTCATGGTGGAGGAAAACTCCCGTATGTTCGTCACCGGCCCTGACGTAATCGAAACAGTCACAGGCGAAAAAATCAGCCAGCACGAGCTCGGCGGCGCCGACACCCATATGGAGATCGCCGGAAACTCCCACTACACCGCCGCTAGCGAGCAGGATGGACTCGACTGGGTCTGCGATTTGCTCGACTACCTCCCCAACAACACAACCTCCCCCGCGCCCAGCTGGGATTCCGATGCCAGTGACGAAATCACCGACACCGATCGCACCCTCGACAGTCTCATTCCCGACAGCCCATCCACGCCGTACGACGTGCACGAAGTCATCTACGCGCTTTGCGACGATGCGGAGTTCCTGGAAATCCAGGAAAACCGAGCAGCCAATGTCGTGATTGGCCTTGGCCGTCTCAACGGTCAATCTGTTGGGTTTGTCGCTAATCAGCCCATGGAATTCGCGGGCTGCCTAGATATCGATGCAGCGGAGAAGGCCGCGCGATTCGTCCGAACCTGCGATTGTTTCAACATTCCACTCGTCTTTCTCGTAGACGTACCCGGCTTTCTCCCCGGTTCAAATCAAGAACACCAGGGAATTCTGCGCCGTGGCGCTAAATTGCTCTATGCGTATGCAGAAGCAACCGTTCCTAAAATCACCGTCACCATGCGCAAAGCCTATGGCGGCGCGTATTGCGTGATGGGATCAAAGGGGCTCGGCGCGGATGTAAATCTGGCTTGGCCGACGGCACAGATCGCCGTGATGGGCGCCTCAGGCGCAGTACGCTTCCTCCATCGTGCCGAGATTCGAACCGCCACCGAAGCAGCTCTCGCAGCAGACCCAGCGGCCGATAGATTTGGCACTCCCGAGAGTGTGAAAGAACTCATTGCTGAACTGGAAATGGGATACGAGCAACACATGCTCACGCCTTATCGTGCCGCCGAACGGGGGTTAATTGATGAAGTCATCCTCCCCTCCGAGACACGAACTCGAGTGATAAAAAATCTGCGCCTTCTAACTTCAAAGAAAGTACCGTGGCCTGCGCGCAAGCACGGCAATATTCCACTGTAAGAGCAGGCTTTTTGCTGTACAACGAGCTAGTCATTACCCCTACTTTTGTTAACAGCGATTGCCCCCAACTACCTCCCCCCGTTTTCGAAACGTAAACTAGTTGGTATGACGACTGCCGCAAATACATCAACCGGTGAAACCCCGGATTTGACCACTACTGCTGGAAAGCTGGCCGATCTGCGAGCCCGTCTCGCAGAGACCCAGGCTCCAATGGGCCAGGCCAGCATTGACCGCGTCCACGACAAGGGCAAGATGACCGCTCGTGAGCGCATCGAGTTCCTCTTGGACGAGGGCTCGTTCGTGGAGGTTGACGCTCTCGCACGTCACCGCTCCAAGAACTTCGGCCTCGACGCCAAGCGCCCTGTCACTGACGGTGTTGTGACAGGCTACGGCACCATCGATGGCCGCCAGGTCTGTGTCTTCTCGCAGGACGGCGCCATCTTCGGTGGCGCGCTCGGTGAAGTCTACGGTGAAAAGATTGTCAAGATCATGGATTTGGCCATCAAGACCGGTGTCCCAATTATCGGCATCAACGAGGGTGCTGGTGCCCGCATCCAAGAGGGCGTTGTTTCCCTCGGCCTCTACTCCCAGATTTTCTTCCGAAACACCCAGGCTTCTGGTGTTATCCCACAGATCTCCCTGATCATGGGCGCCTGCGCTGGTGGCCACGTCTACTCCCCGGCTCTGACCGACTTCATTGTCATGGTCGATGGCACTTCCAAGATGTTCATCACCGGCCCGGACGTTATTAAGACCGTCACTGGCGAAGAGGTCACACAGGAAGAGCTGGGTGGCGCTGGTACTCACATGAGCACCTCCGGTACTTCGCACTACACCGCCGCTGATGACGAAGACGCTCTGACTTTCGTTCAGGAATTAGTCAGCTACCTGCCGTCCAACAACCGCGCTGAGGCTCCTCGCATGGAGGCTGAGCCGTTCGAGGGCTCCATCGCTGACAACATCACTGAGACTGACCTCGAGCTCGACACGCTGATTCCGGACTCCCCAAACCAGCCGTACGACATCAAGGACGTCATCACCCGTCTGGTCGACGACGAGGACTTCCTGGAAATTCAGGAGGACTACGCACAGAACGTGGTCATCGGCTTCGGTCGCGTGGAGGGTCGCTCGGTCGGTTTCGTCGCCAACCAGCCGATTCAGTTCGCTGGCTGCCTCGACATCAAGGCATCCGAGAAGGCGGCTCGCTTCGTCCGCACCTGTGACGCCTTCAACATTCCGATCATCATGCTGGTTGACGTTCCAGGCTTCCTGCCGGGCACCAACCAAGAGTTCGACGGCATCATCCGCCGTGGCGCCAAGCTGCTGTACGCATATGCTGAGGCCACCGTCCCGAAGATTACCGTCATCACCCGTAAGGCCTACGGCGGAGCTTACTGTGTGATGGGCTCCAAGGACATGGGCGCTGACATCAACCTGGCATGGCCGACCGCTCAGATTGCGGTCATGGGTGCTTCCGGCGCTGTCGGCTTCATCTACCGCAAGGAGCTCAAGGCTGCTGCGGCCGAGGGCAAGGATGTCGTCGCACTGCAGAAGGAGTACGAGGCAGAGTACGAGGCCACCCTGGTCAACCCGTACATGGCTGCTGAGCGCGGCTTCATCGACGCCGTTATCCCGCCGAGCGAGACCCGCGGCCAGATCATCGAGGGTCTGCGTCTGCTGGATCGCAAGGTTGTTAACGTACCCGCCAAGAAGCATGGGAACATTCCGCTGTGACCGATTCCAAAAACACCCCAGCAACCGAAGACAAGGACGCCGCTACAGCCCCGGCTGCACCGTTCATGTCCGTCCTCAAGGGCAACCCGTCAGACGCTGAAACCGCCACGCTCGCGCTTTTGTTCGCAGGTATGGCAGCAGCCGGCGGTGCCCCAGAGGACCGCGGCCCGCGCAACAACTGGGGTCGGCTGGAAGAGGGTTTCCACCAGCCGCACCAGCACGTACCGGGCACGTTCCGCAACGTCCATTTCTACTAGTACAGCTACCGCTTACCGCGTAGTCGTTACCGCACGCTAGCTGCGTCGATTCGCTAGCACAAAGCGCCACCATCGGGTTTTCCGATGGTGGCGCTTTTATCTTTGAAAATTAGGCTTTACGATTCCGCCCTCACTAAAATCACTAACTATGAGCAGCCCCCGAATCGTCTTGGCTTCCACTTCCCCTTCGCGACTGCACATTCTGCGCTCTGCAGGCATCGAGCCCATCACAGTAGCGCCCAACGTCGACGAGGATGCCGTGATTACAGCCCTTCCGGACGCATCGCCGGTACGCATCGTCGAGGAACTCGCACAGGCCAAGGCACACGCTGTCTCTCCGGCCTACTCCAATGACATTGTCATTGGCGGGGATTCAATGCTGCTTCTCGACGGAAAGTTGCAGGGCAAGCCCCACACGGAAGAAAAGACCATTGAGCGCTGGCACCAACAGAGCGGCCGGACGGCTGAGCTGATTACTGGTCACTGTGTCGTGACGCCAAAGGGCGAGCACCTTGAGGTGGCGATTACTTCCCTCGACTTCGCTGAAGTCCCAGAAGAGGACATCCGTGCCTACGCTGCGACGGGCGAGCCACTGAAGTGCGCTGGCGCGTTTACCTTGGAGGCTCTAGGCGGCTGGTTTGTCGATGGCATCAATGGCGACTCATCCAGTGTGATCGGACTGTCGCTGCCTGTCGTGCGCCGAGCTCTGTATCGCTACGGCTATTCGGTCTCCCAGTTCTGGAATAGGTAAGCATCGCAAGGACGTCGTAAAGCAAAAACCGCACCAAATTGGTGCGGCTTTCTTAGCTGTGGAGACTACTTGTTAGCAGCCTCGACGCGCTTGATGGCCTCCTGAGCAACGAGCTCCTGGATACCCATATCCAGCTCGGAGGTGAAGCCAACACAGGAACAGTTGATCTCGCCGAGAACGTAAGTGTCCTCGCCGTCCTCGCCGTCTGCCAGCATGAAATCAGCTGTCCAGATCAGCGGGATATTGTCGCCACCGAGGTTCTCGGCAATGACCGGGCGAGCCTCAGCAAACATATCGATGAGGTCCTGCCATTCTTCCGGCTTGTTGTAGGTGTACTTCGCGCCAGAGAACAAGGTTGCGGAGAAAGCGTCGCCGCCCTCGGCCGGCTTCTTGTGAACCACGAAGACCGGGTGCGGACCGACCAGCAGAATGCGAATTTCGCCTTCGGTGATGCGCGGCATGAAGCGCATGTCCACGAGCATGCCGTTATCGCCGATGATGTACTGGTCACAGAAATCCATGAACTCGCCAAGCTCGCGAGTCTCGGTGTGGTTGTCCACGGCCTCGGTGCACTTCAGCTTGGTGTCCAGCGGCAGCGGGGTGCCCGGCTCAACGTTCTTAGCAACCTCTTCGTCAGCGATGCGCACACGCCAGATGCCGGACCCGGTGGAGCCACGGTTCTGCTTGAGGACGCGCTCGCCGTAGGACAGGGAGGTCGGGAAAGTGCTGTGGAATGCCTCGACGTCGTAGTAAGCAGCGGTGTCAGACGGAACCAGGTCAGTATCCTTGAGCTTGACCAGTGCGTCCTTTGCGCCGTAAGCCATCATCTCGCCCGGGGTGGACATACCGACCAAACCAGCGACCGAGAGGCTGGTCAGAAGCTCGAAGTAGCCCCTCTCACCACCCGGGATGTTGCCCGGGTTAACGCGGGAGATGTAGCCGTCGAAGTTCTGAGAGACGTAGTCGTACAGGTCGTCCTTCCACTCTGGTCGGTAGTAGACGACCTCAGCGGACCAACCGGCTTCGCGGATAGCGTTGACGATTGGCATGGTGTCCTTGCGGTGTCCGTCGAAGTACTTGTCCGAGCCGCCCTCGATCTCGAATACAACAATGTTCTTGTGCACAGGCACTCCTTTTAAGAAAATACATGGACTTCCGGCACTCAATTGTCTCCGTAACGCAGCGAATACCCAGGCAGATAGCCCATTTCAGCCCATTTTCCAGTGATACGAATCAACACAGTTTTTGCGCTAACTCTCAGCTAAATTTTAGGACACTACCTTGACTCCGAGCGCGCTGAAAACACTCCTTTTACCCCCAACTGTGAGGCGTATCCCAGGGGGTGGCCGCGGACGCAATTGTTGCCGTTGGAAAGCGCTCACACCGGGGACTATTCCGCCGTTCGCCACGCGACCCGTAAACTAGATATGCAATTGACGATAAACGTCAGAAAGTCCCACCCACCCAACTTGCGCCAAGGGAGTATCCGATGGCTGTTCCGCACGACCCGCACCCCCAGTTCCAGCAGTACGCCCACCCTGAGCGCCTCGTCTCTAGCTCCTGGCTTGCTGCCCGACTGGGCTCTCCCGGTCTGCGCGTTGTTGAATCCGACGAGGACTCACTGCTCTACGACATTGGACACATTCCGGGCGCGGTTCGCATTGACTGGCATCACGACCTCAACGACCCCGTGCGCCGCGACTATATCGACGCTGAAGGCTTTGCCGAGCTCATGCGCGAGAAGGGTATCTCGCGCGACGACACCGTCGTAATCTACGGCGACAAGTCCAACTGGTGGGCCGCCTACACACTCTGGGTCTTCGAGCTTTTTGGACATCCCGACGTGCGCCTTCTCAACGGTGGCCGCGACGCCTGGATGACTGAAGAACGAGACACCAGCTTCGAGGTCCCCAATTACCCACACACTGACTACCCTGTCGTCGAGCGCGACGATAAGACACTGCGTGCCTACTTCAGCGATACACGTGAACTCATTGGAAAGGCTCCGATTATCGACGTGCGCACCCCGGAGGAGTATGCCGGTGCGCGAACCCACATGGTCGATTACCCGCAGGAAGGCGTCCTGCGTGGTGGCCACATTCCAACCGCAGTAAACATTCCATGGAATCAGTCCGTTCACCCGAACTCGCGTTTCCGCGACCGCGAAGAGCTCGAGCAGATTTACGCGCACGTTCAATTTGAAGATGAGGCGATTGTCTACTGCCGCATCGGCGAGCGCTCCGCGCACACCTGGTTTGTACTGCACCACCTGCTCGGCCACGAGAATGTTCGCAATTACGACGGCTCGTGGGTTGAGTGGGGCAATATGATTGGCATGCCCATTGCCCACGGTTCGGAGCCGGGAAGCCTGTAGGCGATCGACGCAACCGGTGGGCGCTTCCCCCACCGTTTTTCCAGCGTCAGCGACTGGCGCTACACCGGAGATTTGGTTTCCCCCTGCCGCCCCCAATCAAGGGGGCGGCAGTTGCACTCTTGGGCGATAATTTTAGCCGCAAACCTAGGTTTTTGGGCGGAAAATAGCCACTTCAGCTGCCCCCATACTCACTTGAACGCTGCTCAAGGTCACAATCCCTACCCCCTTATGTAGCGAGCAAAAAGAGGTTGCTTACCGCACCTGTGACACAATGGAGGCATTGGGTCACACGCTGTTAGCTACCGCGTGGTTAACCGCATTGCGGTTCACCGCTCAGTTAACTGCAGTGCTGCTTGTGATTCCTACAAATGACTGTCGCAACCTTGCCCCGAGGGCCAATTCTCGGGGTGCCCACGAAAAATGGAGGATTTCGTGTCCGAGCAGACCACTGAAAAAATCACGAAGGTTCTCGTCGCCAACCGTGGCGAGATTGCCGTTCGCGTTATTCGCGCTGCGAAGGACGCAGGCATTCCTTCCGTCGCCGTTTACGCTGAGCCGGATGCGGACGCTCCATTCGTAACTATGGCGGATGAGGCTTTTGCTCTCGGTGGCACCACTTCCGCTGAGTCTTACCTAGTCTTCGATAAGATTCTGGATGCCGCAAAGAAGTCCGGCGCTAATGCCATCCACCCGGGCTACGGCTTCCTGTCGGAGAACGGCGACTTTGCTGAGGCTGTTGAGAACGCTGGCCTGATCTGGATCGGCCCGTCGCCAGAGTCCATCCGCGCCCTGGGCGACAAGGTCACCGCTCGCCACATTGCGCTGAAGGCTGACGCTCCGATGGCTCCAGGCACCAAGGAACCGGTTAAGGATGCAGACGAGGTCGTCGCGTTCGCTAAGGAGCACGGTCTGCCAATCGCCATTAAGGCTGCTTTCGGTGGCGGTGGCCGCGGCATGAAGGTCGCACACGAGATGGAAGAGGTCGCTGACCTCTACGAGTCCGCTACTCGCGAGGCCGTTGCCGCCTTCGGTCGCGGTGAGTGCTTCGTAGAGCGCTACCTGGACAAGGCACGCCACGTCGAGTGCCAGGTTCTCGCTGATAAGCACGGCAACGTCGTTGTCGCCTCCACCCGTGACTGCTCTCTACAGCGTCGTTTCCAGAAGCTCGTCGAGGAAGCACCTGCTCCGTTCCTGACCCCGGAGCAGGATGAGCGCCTGCGCCAGTCCGCTAAGGACATCTGCCGCGAGGCTGGCTACTACGGTGCTGGCACCGTTGAGTACCTGGTCGGCGCTGATGGCCTGATCAACTTCCTCGAGGTCAACACCCGCCTGCAGGTGGAGCACCCGGTCACCGAGGAAATTACCGGCCTCGATCTGGTCCGTGAGCAGTTCCGCATTGCCGAAGGCAAGGAACTGTCCATCAAGGAAGACCCGGAGATGCACGGTCACGCTTTCGAGTTCCGCATCAATGGCGAGGACGCCGGCAGCAACTTCATGCCGGCTCCGGGCACCATCACCAAGTACATCGAACCGTCCGGCCCGGGTGTCCGCATGGACACCGGCATCAAGGAGGGCGATGTCATCGGCGGCCAGTTCGACTCCATGCTGGCCAAGCTGATCGTCTGGGGCGAGAACCGTGAAGAGGCTCTGCGCCGCTCCGCTCGCGCCCTGTCCGAGTACCAGGTTGAGGGTCTGGCAACGGTAATTCCATTCCACCGCCACATTGTTGAAAACCCGGCGTTTGTCGGCGATGGCGAGAAGTTTGACGTCTACACCAAGTGGATTGAAGAGGAATGGGACAACCCAATCGCTCCGTACGACGGTGACTCTGACGCTGACACCGACACCGTCCCGGCTCAGAAGGTCGTCGTCGAGATTGACGGTCGCCGCGTCGAGGTAGCCCTGCCGGGCGACCTGGCCCTGGGTGGCGGCAACGCTGGTGCCAAGAAGAAGAGCAAGAAGAAGCGCGCTGGCGGTTCCAAGAAGGCTGCTTCCGGTGACGCTGTGGTTGCTCCGATGCAGGGCACCGTCATTAAGGTCAACGTCGAAGAGGGCCAGGAAGTCTCCGAGGGTGATACCGTCGTTGTCCTTGAGGCCATGAAGATGGAAAACCCAGTCAAGGCTCACAAGGACGGCGTTGTCACTGGTCTGGCTACCGAGGCTGGCTCGGGTGTCGGCAAGGGCGATGTCCTGATGGAACTGAAGTAATTCTAAAGCTCTAAGCGGGGCTGGTTGCGATGGGGTTCGCAGCCAGCCCCGCTTGATTCTTTTCAGCCCCTCCCCCGGCGCCCTTAAACACTGTTCAGGACGTCTAGAGTGGACGGTATGGAACCCATGGAAGTAAATGCCGGCCGCTTCTACTGCCGTCCGCTGCGCCACGATTCCCGCGTCGATGACGCCCCGGTCGCAACCCAATTACTCACAGAATTGGCCCCTGACTCCGTCGCCGAGTTCCTTCGGAACTCCACCACCGAGTGGGAAAACGACACCGCCTACCGCTTTGCGGTTGCTGAGCAGACGAACGTCGAGATGCTCGCACTAGCAACCGTCGAGGTCATCAATGCCGACCACGTCAGCATCACCGTCCGTCCCGCAGGCGATCCCGCACGCGTGTTGCCTAACGACGATCAGGTCCTCACCAAGGTAACCGTCGCCGACGGCGTCGAAGCCGCCGAAAAAGCCCTCCATCGATGGGCAGAGGGCTTCTTGGGTAAGAAAGTCAGCTAGCCGAACTAACACGGCTGCGACTGCTCAGTCCTAGGCGCCGGAGCGCA
Source organism: Corynebacterium sp. 239_CJEI (assembly GCF_001055995.1). Taxonomy (NCBI): domain Bacteria; kingdom Bacillati; phylum Actinomycetota; class Actinomycetes; order Mycobacteriales; family Corynebacteriaceae; genus Corynebacterium; species Corynebacterium sp. 239_CJEI. Next base: position 50,758 of record NZ_JVOW01000015.1, read on the forward strand.
GCAGGTAGATATCCATAATCCAACCGTGCTCCGCACGTAGCTCCTTTTTCAGCTCCGCAATCTCTTCGCCGACATCGCCAACACGACCACGGCGGAGCGTCTCCAGCTCCGTTCCCAGGAATGCACCCCAGAGAATCTCTTCCTCCGGGTCCGCGTGCTCGAGCCAGGCTGCCCCACCATCGAGCATTACCACCGCATCCGTACCAGGCGCGCGCTCCCCCAGGCGCCGACCAGTGGTAATCAATACCGGCTTACCAATCTGGTTCAGGCATTCTCCATGCGCTGCGGTCAGCGCGGAAATCGCCGTCACACTGGGGATAACTCGCGAGCGCACGTCCAGTCCAAGGTCGCGGACGCGCTGCAAAATCCGCAATGTTGAGTCATACAAGGAAGGGTCACCCCAGACCAAGAACGCACCGCGGCGCTTGCCCTCTCGTCCGAGGTGAGCGACGAAGGCGTCGGCAAGCAGCTCTGCACGGCGCTGATGCCAGTCACGGACGACTGCGCCGTAGTTATCGGGCGTGCGGTCACGTGGCGGGTCGGGAACGGTAACGAGTTCGACATGCGGCGCATGCTTATCGACGATCGCCTGTCGCGCAGCCAACAAGTCCGCTTTGGCATCACCCTTGTCGAGAGCAAAAACTACGTCGACATCAGCAAGAGCGCCGATAGCCTCGAGCGTAATGTGGCTCGGACTACCGGCGCCGATTCCGATGACGTCTACATCGACATACCCGCTGTATACAGGGCTCTCGGCCTGAGTGCGGGCGGCGTCGTTTCGACTAGTGATTGGTCGGATCTCCCTCGTAACCGAACTGTTCAGCCATCTCATCTGGAGACAGGCCAGCCATCGAACCCTGGAGGTTAGCCGAAGCGGCCTGCTTCAAGTAAATCTCGCAAGCGTTGGCCATGTACTTGGAGTCGTACACGTTCATCTCCAGAATCGGAGTCAAAGAGCCATCATCTTCCATGCGCGAAACCAAAAGGTGCGGCTTGTCCGAGTCCGTGGTCATGGAGCACTTAATCTTGACACCGTTGACATCCGTGAAAGTTGGCTTAATCATATTGTCATCCTCCTCCAAAACAGCGACCGGAAAATAAGTAGCGCTGTTGCGACCGCAAGCGCAAGAAAGTCGCTCGTTATAAACCATGTTAGCCAGATTCCGGGCGGCACCGCCGAGCACAAAAGCACATGGGGGTAATAGCGAGCTTCCTGCATGTTTGCGTGTCAGGTCGAGGACCCAATTGCCACTAGAGCTCGCAGATGCGTTAAAGTGATGAAGTAATTTTCCGGCCGCCGAGAATGTGTTTTCACGGCTGTTTTACCCGGAAGATGATTGCCCTAGTAGCTCAGTGGATAGAGCACGGCTCTCCTAAAGCCGGTGTCGGAGGTTCGATTCCTCTCTGGGGCACAAATACCCTCGTGACCTTTTACATATAGGGCGCGAGGGTTCTTTGTTTTTCTCACGACCGGCCACTACGCCCCCTCCTGAGAACGCATCACCCAGCAATTTCCAGAAACACTTGTGTTAGGCTTACCTAATCACGTGGCGTGTAGACTTCCGCCAGTACAAAACAGCCCAAGACTTGTTGAAGGACAGTGACAACTATGGCTGGCCTAGCTAAAGCAGCAGCACCGAAGCGTAAGCCCCGTAAGGCACACGAGGCAACAGTTACTGGACGTCGCCAGATTTCCCCAGACCTTGTTCGTTTGAGCATGAACTCGCCTGCATTTGTGGGCAAGGAGCTGGAGTTTACCGACCATTACATCAAATTATTGTTTGTGCCAGAGGACGCTGATTACTCCTGGCCGTTCGATATTGCGAAAATTCGCGCCGAACAGCCGCGAGACAAACTGCCAATCACCCGCACATACACTCTGATTAATGTGGACTCCGAAACCGGCGACTTTGACGTCGACTTCGTCACCCACGGCGATTCCGGCCTGGCTGGACCGTGGGCACGCGTAGCCGAAATCGGAGACAAGCGTGGCTTCTTAGGGCCAGGAGGCGCATGGGGACCTGCAGCAGAATATGAACACTTTGTACTCGCCGGAGACGAGTCCGCAGCGCCAGCTATCAGCGCCGGACTGAAGCACCTCCCAGCAGGCACGACCGCAACCGCATACATCGAAATCGAGTCCGAAGATCGGAAGTTTGAGCTCCCAACCCGAGAGGGTGTGGAAGTCCATTGGGTCCTCCGCAACGGCGCAACCCACGGCACAGAGCTATCCCGCGCAGTGCGCGAGGCGGGCATTCCAGAAGGTAAGAAAACTAGCTGGTTCATCCACGGTGTCGCCGAGATGATCAAGGAATTGCGCCGCTTCCTCTTCGTCGAATCTGAGATCCCGAAGAAAGACGTTTCCATTTCTGGCTACTGGCGTATCGGTATGACCGAAGACCAGTGGCAGTCTTCTAAACGAGAATTCAACGCTGAGGTTGAGGCCGAGGAGGAAAGAGCCAGGGCCTGACGCTTGCTCGAACGTTAGCGCTCGCTACGCCTTTCAACAACGACGCGTTTTCCTGCCAACCAGTCGAATGGGTGCCAGCGGCAAACAGCAACCCAAATCATCAGGACACCAAAAAACAGTTCAACGTTTGGCTCAAAACCCGTAGGCAAGAAAATCAGCGACAATAGGTAACAATTACGTACCGCTGCCCGCCAACCTCTGTGCCAAGAATCGTCTCCTGATTCGAGCTCCGATGTTCCCTCTGGCTGAGCGACTTCGAACGGAGTTGCCCCAGAGTCTGCTTTCCGCGCTGGAACAACGTGTAGCAAAAATGCGCTTTTACCAAACGTCTGTTCACCGCGAGCCTCTGCAACCACGCGCACAAAGAAAAAGACAGCTGGGAATATGACACCATACAAAATCCTGAACTCTGGCGGACTCGGCAGCGCCCAGTTCGCCATGGCTGCTTCCCACGCAAGTTTGCCAAGTGCCATAATGATGGCAACAAAGATTCCTACAAGGAACGAATCCAGTATCCACGCGCCACTGCGCCGAGCGAACAAATCCGCATTACTCTTTACGGGGAATCGATTCGGGGTGCGCCGATACATGGGACACACGCTATCAAAACCACTTATGACTTCACAGACGAATTGCCTTTCCCTACCGCACCCGTTCTGCCACGATTAGAAGCATCCAGTATGCAAATCGAAAAGTTGACTGTATAGTTGCCGGTTGAATCAACCTATCTATTGGGTGTCAGCAACTACCTTGCCAATAACTTGGCAAGTTCCCCTATAGCTGGCACCCCCAGTGGTTTTTCAGGAGACGCCGCCCCAGAAAGCCGAGAATTAAACCACGCGACGCAGGCCCGAGAAGCCCAGAAAGTGAGATGGATGTGAATACGCGAACTCAGCTGTCAGCCGTACAGCACCCTAAACTCACTGCCGTCCGGCGCAAGAACCGCCGGCAGCTGGCGCTGGCCTGCTGCTTCCTCACCTTCGCAGCCACGGCCACCAGCTGCGCCAACAGCGAAAGCGAGGAGGTTGCCGCGACGCAAACCTCGTCGTCAAGCCAACTTACTACGGTGTCGACGACGAGTTCGCCGACGACGACCGGACCAAAGGTTCGAGAAGGCGGTACGCCGCGCATCGGGCAGCTGTGCCCGAACCAGACCGGGGAAATACGAATGAGCGCCAACGGCCAGAATCTTGAATGCGCACAAGTCGGCGAGCAGGAAGTATGGACGGTGCTGCAGCAAACCCCCGCGAACCCGACATCGCAGCAAATGTGGATTTCCACTACTCCGACGACCACTGAGCCACTGCCTCAGGAACCTGAGCCGACGACTCCGAGCGAGAGCACAACGGAGACAAGTGAGACGGAGAGCTCGACGACCTCTGATACTTCCACGCCGCCCGATACTTCAACGACTCCGACAACCTCCGGCGAGCCGACAGAATCGGAATCGGAGCAGGAAGAGCAGCCAAGCGAAGATAATCATGGGCTCACCGGCCTGTTCCGCTAGGTTCGTCTCTGGCTGCGAGGTTCGTCGGCTCGGGACTTAGTTAGGTAAGGTGCGCTAGCTCGCCCTAAAAACCAAAATCCGCTGCAACAATACTGCAGCGGATTTTTTATTTACCCAACAGATACGAAGAGACGAACCTGAACAGATCTGAGCCCGCCACAATGCGGCGGAGCACCCGCGCTCCCCTACTTGCGGTGACGGCGATTGTAGAACGGCGTCGGAACGACGGTGGCGGTAATGTCGGCGCCTTCAACGGTCAGCTCCGTGCCAGTGGAGGACTGCCAACGCTGAACGTATGCAAAACCGATGGGGTGCCCCAAAGTCGGCGACACCTTGGCGGAAGTCAGCACGCCAACCTCGTTACCTTCCGCATCAATGAGCTTGGTGCCACGCTTGGGAGCTTCATCACCGGAGAAACGCAGACCAACCAGTAGCTCCTTCGACTGCGGACGATTAATCAGTGCGTTGCGACCAATAAACTGCCCCTTGGTCGGCCCCATGATGGACTTCAGGCCGGCCTCCAGCGGAGTGCGGTCGCGAGTCAGCTCGTAGCCATAGAGCGGCATACCAGCCTCAAGACGCAGGGTGTCGCGGCAGGCCAGACCACACGGCAGCAGGCCGAGGTCAGCGCCGTTGTCAGCCGGATCCTCCGGGTTTTCCACCTTGCCACCTGCTGCAATGATTGCACGCCAGACCTCGACGGCGCGGTCAGCCGGCGGGAAGATCTCGAAGCCGTCCTCACCGGTGTAGCCGGTTCGGGCAACAATCATTTCCACACCTGCGACCTCGAGCAGAGTGCAAGAGTAGTAGTTCATGCCATCGAGAGTCGCGTGCAGATCCTGTGGCAACAGACGGCGCAGAAGCTTCGCAGCCTTCGGCCCTTGAATGGCCAGGAGCACATTCTTGTCATTCATGCGCTCAACCTCGACGTTGTAGCCACCAACGCGCTCGCGCAGCGTCGAGTACACATCTTCAGCGGCTGCGGCATTCTGCACCAGCATGAATTCGTGACTACCGAGACGGTAAATGATGAGGTCATCAATAATGCCGCCGTCTTCCTGCACAATCATGGTGTACTTGGCACGGCCCAACGCCAGCGGCTTGATTGCCGAAATCAGGGAGTGTGCAAGGAACGCCGCCGCATCCTCACCAGTGACGCGGATGATACCCATCAGCGACAGGTCGAAAACACCAACGGCCTCACGCACTGCGTTGTGCTCTGCAATTTCCGAAGAGTAGCGGAACGGCACTTCATAGCCACCAACATTGCGCATTTCTGCGCCAAGGCTTACGTGCTCATCATGCAGGGTGCTACGGAAAGAATTGTTGTTCTCAGAAGCGCCAGAATTGTCAGTCATACACACTCCAATTATTGCGGTGGGGCAAACCAGATTGTTACCTTCCCACCTTATATCTAAGACTCCGCGCCCGCTTCCGCGAGCCCCTGCGGAGCTAGGGCAACAGCCCCCGTCCATTAACTATCATGCACTGATTCGCACACGCTTGACGACGACCCCGCGCCCACTACAAAGGCCCCGCTACCAGTGACGATAGCGGGGCCTTTGCATTTGTCAATTCAGTTAATTGAGATTGGCTGAGCTGTTCGGACAGCGTTGCCAGACAAGGACTCAGTGGTTATTAGTGATCAACCGCAGCCTCGGTACCGACACCGGTCAGGGAGCGAACTTCCATCTCAGCTGCCAGGTCATCGAAGTTATCCGGCTTACCCATGAAGGTGGCGATGATGCCAGCCAAGAACGCCAGCGGGATTGCGAGCAGACCCGGCGAGGTCAGCGGGAACCAGGAGAAGTCAACGGACGGAATCATCGAGGACTCGCTGCCAGAAACTGCCGGGGAGAAGATAATCAGAACCAGCGAGGCGATGACACCGGTGTACATGGAGGCAACTGCGCCTGCGGTGTTGAAGCGCTTCCAGAACAGGGACATCAGGATGGTCGGAACGTTTGCGGATGCGGCCACTGCGAAGGCCAGTGACACCAGGAAGGCGACGTTCTGCCCCATGGCCAGGATGCCGAGGATAATGGCGACAACACCCAGCACGATAACGGTAATGCGGGAGACACGAACCTGCTCGGCTTCCGTGGCCTGTCCCTTGCGAATCACGGCCTGGTAGAGGTCCTGGCCGACAGACGCGGAAGCGGTAATTGCCAGACCAGCGACCACTGCCAGCACGGTAGCGAACGCCACTGCGGAGACCACTGCCATGAAGATGGAGCCACCGATTTCGAAGGCCAGCAGTGGAGCGGCAGCGTTGGCTCCGCCCGGCGCGGCCATGATGCGGTCCGGACCAACGAGTGCAGCTGCACCGTAGCCGAGCACCAGGGTCAGCAGGTAGAAACCACCGATGAGGATGATTGCCCAAGTCACGGACTTACGAGCTTCCTTTGCGGTCGGCACCGTGTAGAAGCGCATGAGCACGTGTGGCAGACCAGCGACACCGAGCACCAGCGCCAGGCCCAGAGAGATGAAGTCGAGCTGCTGAACGAAGGAGCCACCGTACTTCAGACCCGGCTCAAGAATGGCGGAGGCTTCGTAGCCCTTCTCGGCGATGTAATCCGAGCTTGCGTGCATGTCCACTGCGTCCTGCAGGAGCTGGGAGAAGTTGCCCTTAACGCCAACCAGGATGATCAGGGTCATGATGATGACAGCACCGACCAGCAGGACGGCCTTAATCATCTGCACGTAAGTCGTGCCCTTCATACCACCGATGAGGACGTAGGCAACCATGATGATGCCGACGACTGCGACAACGATGGACTGCTGAGTGGAGTCGTGGATGTTGAGCAGCACGGCGACCAGGGAACCTGCACCGGCCATCTGCGCGATGAGGTAGAACAGGGTCACCGCGAGGGTCGAGATAGCAGCCGCAGTACGTACCGGGCGCTGCTTAAGACGGAAGGACAGCACGTCGGCCATGGTGAACTTACCGACGTTTCGCAGCGGCTCTGCAACCAACAGCAGCGCGACCAGCCAGGCTACGAAGAAGCCGATGGAGTAAAGGAATCCGTCGTAACCAGTCAGCGCGATGGCGCCGACGATACCGAGGAAGGAAGCCGCCGAGAGGTAGTCACCCGCAATGGCAAGACCGTTTTGGGTACCGGAGAACTGTGCGCCACCGGTGTAAAAGTCTGATGCTCCCTTGTTTCCGCCCTTGCCCACTCGAGTAACGATGAACATGGTCGCAACAATGAAGGCGACGAAGACCGCGATGTTGAGAATCGGGTTACCTGCTGCTGCAGTGTCATCTGCAGCAAAGAAACTAGTCAGCATGCCTATGCCTCCTTCTTTGCGACGATTTCAGCGATTTCTCCGCTTTCCAGTGCCTCGCGCAGCTCTGCCTGCATCGGCTCGAGCTTCTTGTTGGCGAAGTTGATGTACACCCAGGTGATGGCGAAGGTGGTCACGAACTGAAGCAGACCAAGGACGATGCCCAGGTTGATATTGCCTAGTACGGGAGTCGCCATGAGGTCTGGCGCGAACGTCGCAAACAGAACGAATGCGATGTACCACACCAGACCTGCGACGGTCATCGGGATGGCGAAAGAACGGAATGTAGAGCGGAGCTCTTGGAACTGCGCTGAGTTTTGCACGTAGCGGTACTCGGCCGCCTGTGGCTTATGCCGGTCTGCCGGCAAGGGAGTTGCGGACACGGGCTAATCCTTTCCAGGAAGTTATGCAGGTGTTCGTAATGAGGTCCAGCACAGCCACCCCGAGGGTGTGCCATGCACCACATTTTTCATTATGTGTGGAAACAAAGTTACCTGGAACACAGTTAGCAAAGAAGTTAAATGCGGCTAACTACTTCTCAGCGAGCCTTAAGGCACCCCCAAAAACGCCATTACCTGCATACTTAGGCGCCGTTTTTACTACCCCCATTTACGCCGTTGTACTCGTGTTCTCCGCTTCTTCCGGCAATGGCTTACTCTGACGCCACCACCACAGCGCTTCGATAATGCCCGCACCGATGGCTCCCACAATCAGCGCGGGAATCAACAGCTCCCGCCCTACCCAGTACAGATTAAGCACTGTGGCCACTGAACGAACCGAGAAGATGAACAGGTAGGCTCCTGCCGATACCGCCAGCAACAGAACCTTCCACCAGGTGTATGGCCTAGCCACGACCACCAAAACCCAAAATGCCGAAACAATCAGCACAATGAGGGTCGCAGTAGACGCCTCCCCTCGTGCCGCATCGCTGGCGTCGACTCCCGGGTTTGCCCACAACCAAAACATGAAGGTCAACAACCCCACCGTGATGCCCGCCGGTATCGCTAAGCGCAACACGCGCCGTACGAAACCATCGCGCGCACGCTCCAAGTTAGGAGCCAACGACAGCACGAAGGCCGGGATTCCAATCGTGAACCATCCCGTAATGGTCACATGAATCGGCTCGAATGGATAATCCATCCCCCACAGCCCCACAGCCAGCGCCAGCACCACCGAGTAGATAGTCTTCGTCAAGAAGAGGTTGGCCACGCGCTCGATATTGCCAATGACGCGACGCCCCTCCGCCACAATCATCGGCATCACGGCGAAGCGATTATCCAACAGCACCAACTGCGCAACCGAACGTGTCGCCGGCGCCCCATCGCCCATAGCCACGCCCAGGTTCGCCGCTTTTAGCGCCAGCACATCATTGACACCATCACCGGTCATCGCCACATGATGCCCCCGCGACTGCAGCGCATGAACCATATCGCGCTTATTCTCGGCCGTGACACGGCCGAAGATCTGCCGCGACTCCACAATGTCTGCGAACTCGTTGCGGATCTCGGTGGGCTTGGCTTCGCTATTCTCATCGCGGCTGACCGGAAGCTCAGACGCATCGACAGGATTGTTAGCCCCCTCCATTTCCAGCTCACGTGCAACAGCCCCCACGGAGCGGTCATTGTCACCAGAAATGACCTTGACCTCGACGCCTTCTTCATAGAAGTAGGCCACCGTGTCCGCCGCATCTGAACGCACCTTCTGCCCCAGCACGACAAGTGCGACTGGCTCCAACTCCACCTCGCCACTCTTCCGCAGCGCACCGCCGGGCAGGTCATCTGCCCCAACTGATGTCCGCGCGAGCAGGAGCACACGAAGTCCTTCCTCCATAAGCTGCCGAGCTTTCTGCATGCCGACCGCGGAGTCGTCGACAAGCACATCGGGCGCGCCGAAAACCCACGTCGCACCGCCGTGATACGTCAGCGCCGACCACTTATTCGCCGAGGCAAAGGGGCGGGTTCTGGCTTGTTCATGCTTTACGACGTCCCCTGCGTCCGCAAGCCCATCGAGCAGTGCACGAGCCGTTGCGTTGGGACGATCGTCGAGCTTGCACAGATCGATGAGTGCGGAGTCGACCTCATCGCGGGAGGTACCGTCACCCGATACGATGTCGACTTCCACTAGCTGCATCGCATTTTCGGTGAGCGTGCCAGTTTTGTCGACACACACGGTGTCGACACGCGCGAGACCTTCGATGGCGGGCAACTCATTGACCAGCACTCGATGTCGCCCCAAGCGCACCACCCCAAGGGCAAATGCGATGGTGGTCATGAGGACAAGCCCCTCAGGGACCATGGGCACCAGCGTGGCGACCATCCCCAGCAGCGCATCGTTGAAATCATCGCCGGCGACAAAGAGCTGCGTATAGATTGCCAGGGCGCCGACGGGAATGAGAATCCAGGAAATGTAGGTCAGGATCTTGTTGATGCCGCGGAAGAGCTGGGAATCAGTCAGCGTGAATTTGTTGGCCTCAGCTGCGAGCTTGGCGGCGTAAGCCTCCTTGCCCACTTTGGTGGCCTGATATCGCGCCGACCCCACCACGACCGAGGAACCCGAGTAGACCATGTCCCCAACGCTCTTATCGACGGCATCGGATTCACCGGTGAGAGAGGACTCATCGACAGCCACGTCAGAGGCGTAGCGGAGAATACCGTCAACGACGATTTGGTCACCGGGACCAACCTCGATGAGATCGTCGAGGACGACGGACTCGCGGTCGATCTCGCGAGCCGGCTCCCCGTCGCGAATGACCATGGGTTTTGCACGGCCGACAATGGAAAGCTTGTCCAGTGTGCGCTTGGCACGCAGTTCTTGGATGATGCCGACGATAGAGTTGGCGATAATCAGCAGACCAAAGGCACCGTTGACGATTGAGCCGGTATAGAGCACGACTGCGAATAAAACAGCGAGAATACCGTTAATCCGGGTAAACACATTGGCACGGATAATGTCCCACACACTGCGCCCGGATGTTGGCGGCAGCTCGTTGACGTGCCCCAACTCGATGCGTTGCTGGACCTGCTGTTGAGTAAGACCACTGTCGGGAGTTTTCCACGAGCCCATGCCTGCCTACCCTATTCGCCTAATTGCTGAACCTATTCGACCTATTTGCCAATGAAATTTGGTTCGCGCTTTTCGGCTCGCGCCTTCGATGCCTCCGCAGCATCCTCGGAAGCCCACACCGTGTTGTAGAGCTCCTGCTGGTAGTCCTTCAACGGGCTATGCGTCTCATCGTCGTTGAGCACTGCCTTGTGGTAGGCCAGCGACAGGGGCGCGTAGGTGGCGATACGAAGCGCTACCTCCTCCGCCTTGTCCGGACCACCGAGGTAGGAAGCCAGACCGCAACCGCGGGCGGCTTCCTGATCCATGCGCTCGGCCGCCAACAGAATAGTGCGGGCACGGGCACCGCCGACGAGGACGCGCACGCGGCGAATTGTCCAGGCATCGACAGCGATACCGAGCTTGACCGGCGGAATCATAAACCAGCCGCGCTCACCCACGACGCGCAAATCGGCCGCCATCGCCAGCTGCATCCCAGCGCCGACAGCCGGCCCCTGCACATCCGCTATAACCACCAGACGGCTGGCCTCGATTGTGCGCAGCATTCGACGGAGCTGTTCGTGGAAGGAATCTTCATGGTGCTGGCCACTCAGGTCGGCGCCCGCACAGAAAGCGCGGCCTTCGCCGCGCAGCAGGATAACGCGCTGCTCTGGAACCTCAGCGGCAGCTTCCACCGCATCGGCGATGTCACGACACACGTCGGCAGTCAGGGAGTTGCGCTTATGATCTCGGTCGATGGTGATAGTGACAATTGCGCCGTCGGCTTCGACGCGGATTTCAGATGCTGGGTTCGTCATAGCATTTAGGCTACCCGCGAAACACCAATAGTGATGGGGCTATAAGCAAATCTAAATTCGCTTATTCGTTGCCGAATACCCGCGGGTCGCCGCTCAGGCGCCCGTCGGCACGCGCCATCGACGCAATCGTTTCCATGTCCTCGTCGGTGAGTTCAAAGTCGGTGACCTGAAAGTTCTCCTTGATGCGCGACGGCGTGCCCGACTTCGGGATGGCCACGATGCCACGCTGAAGGTGCCAGCGGATAGCAACTTGGGCGGGAGTTTTACCCAGGCGATCTGCGATTTCAGCAATCGGCGAGCCCTCAAAGTACTTCGCGCGCCCCAACGGCGACCAAGCCTGCGTGACAATACCGCGGCGACGATCATCTACAACCTGCTCATCCTGCGGGAACTGCGGATGCAGCTCAATCTGATTGACCACCGGAACCTCGGAGAGCTGGTCGAGGACCTCTGGGTAGAAGTTCGCCACACCAACCGAGCGAATCAGCCCCTCGCGCTTGAGCTCTAGCAGCGTGTCGAAGCACTGCCCAAACGTCCCCTGCTTCTCCACCGGCCAGTGCACAAGCACCAGGTCAACATAGTCAAGGCCGAGCCGCTCCAAAGATGCCTGCACGGATTCGCGCGTCGCCGCCGTCTCCTGCGCATCGTTCCAGACCTTCGTGGTCACGAAGATATCTTCACGCTTTACGACGTTCGCAGCGACCGCATCAGCAATACCCTGCCCAACCCCTCGCTCATTGCGATAGAGCGATGCGGTGTCGATGTGGCGGTAGCCGACTTCCAGGGCGTAGCGCACGGATTCGCGCGCCTGCTCATCGTCGAGCTTGTAGGTACCGAACCCCAGAATCGGGATGGCGTTGCCATCGACCATTTCCACGTTGGCAATTCCGGTTGTCGCTGCATCGTACTTCAGATTGAGTGTGGTCATGCCAACCGAGTGTACGGACTGAAAGTTTTTTAGATTTTTTCTACCCCGCTGACCTGCGGTTTAGAAAGGTGAGTGCGCTTCATTCTGTTGTAAACAGTTGACGCAGCGTTGTGTTTATACAACACTTTGGAGTGTGTCCCCAAAGATTAAACCCAAAGAACCGATATTCAACAGAATTTCAGTGCTGCGGGCAGAACACGGACTCAGCCGAGCCGAACTAGCCAAACAAGTAGAGGTCAATCCTCAAACGATTGGCGCGTTGGAGCGAGGTGACCACTACCCCAGCTTGGATCTGGCATTTCGCATCTGCGCGGTGTTCGATCTCCCCGTTGAGGCGGTGTTCTCTCGCGAGGAATTCAAGCCCATGTCCTCTGCCCTATACCGAAAGGAAAGCTAACGATGCCAGCTATTCGGACTGAAAACGCAACACCGAACTTTTTCGAAAAGCTAGAAGCCCGGCGCGAAGCGAAGTACACAAAGCGTGTCGAGCAGATGTCAAGCTGGTTGCCCAAGTGGCGCAACCAGGCGGCGCGGCGGAAGCTGGTCATCGCATTCGAGGTATGCCTTGTGCTGATGCTGCTGAGCGGCATCGCGCTTCTCGGTAGCCTGACCGATATTTTCCCGGGATGGCTTTCTCTGCTCTGGCCAGTGATTTCCCTCATCATGGTCGTCGTCTGGACCAGCCTCAACATCACAGTCGACATGGTTGACAGCGCACCGACCTCGCTACTGGACGAATACCAGCAGGAACAGATTCTGAACCTGCGGGGGCTGACATATCGCTGCTTCACCTACTTCGGCTTGGTGGCCTTCCTCGCTCTAGTTCTGGTGGGCACTTATGTTCTGAACGAACAACCTGCCTGGGGACACTACATTCCGTACAGCTTCGGAATCTTCGGGATTATCGCTTTCCTCTACATTTCCACGCTGCCCACCGTCGTCTACGCCTGGAATCTGCGCGACGACTAGTACGGGCTCAAAAACTCATATCCCTCCCCTGCCCTTCACTCCTCAATCTAAGGATCACCATGAACAGCCTCATTATTGACGGGCTTGAGAAGTCCTACGGAGACCTGCAGGTTCTCCGTGGCATGAGCTTCCAAGTTCACCCTGGAGAAATCTACGGCTTCGTCGGCTCTAACGGTGCCGGCAAGACCACCACTATGCGCATTGCCCTGGGCGTGCTGGCCACCGATAAAGGCGAGGTACGCATCGGCGATACCCCGATGAATGACTCGCTGCGCCGCACGATTGGCTACATGCCAGAAGAACGCGGCCTCTACCCAAAGGATGAGGTCCGCAAGCAGCTGATTTACTTTGCTCGCCTACACGGTGTGCCCACCAAGCGCGCGGAATCCAACGCCGACAACTTGTTGGAGCGCCTCGGTCTCACCGAGCGCGCCAACGACAAGGTCGACACGCTCTCGCTCGGCAATCAGCAGCGCGTGCAGCTGGCAGCCTCCCTCGTCCACGACCCAGAAATACTAGTCCTCGACGAGCCCTTCTCTGGTCTCGACCCAGTTGCGGTCAAGGTGATGAGCTCCGTACTCAAGGAGTACGCCGACCGCGGCACCCCGATTGTGTTCTCTTCCCACCAGCTCGACCTTGTCGAGCGCATGTGTGACCGCGTCGGCATCATCCGCGACGGCCGCATGCTCGTGGAAGGCACTGTTGATGAGCTGCGAGCACGGGGCCCACGGGCTTTCGTCGTCAAGCTCGATGGTGCGCTCCAGGATTGGGCGACCTCCGTCGAGGGCGTGACAAGCGTGGAGCGTGATACCCATGGTGCCACCGTCGTTCACCTCGATTCCAACGCCCCCGCCGACACCGACCAGAAGCTGCTACACAGCGCGATGGCAGCGGGAACGGTCCGTTCGTTTGGACCTCTGCAAATTCCACTTACCGAGCTCTACCAGGAGGCCGTACAGCAATGAGCACCAACACTTACAACGCCTCAACGGCCGTCAAGACTGTTTTCGTCCGCGAACTCCGCGAGCATCTGCTGAAGAAAAGCTCGCTAATCACGCTCATCATCATGGCAGTGGCGGCCGTCGGCGGTATCTTCGTTGCCGACTACATGACCTCCAAGTCCGATAATGACACCGTAAAAATCGCGGTCGTCGGAGAAGCGCCGTTCGCGGACTCTCTCGCCGACGCTACCGCCGAAATAAAGGATGCTGAAGGCGCGGATGCCGCAGCCGGCGCATTTGCCACAGCATCGCTCTCACCGTTGGAGATTACGTCCGCGGCAGACGACAAGGCCGCTCGCGCTGCCGTCACCGACGGCGACGCCGACGCCGCTCTCGTCCCCGACACCGCAGAAGGCAAGGAGGGCTCGTGGAAGCTGCTTGCCGACGACGCCCCATCCTGGCTGGCCCCAATGCTGCAGGAATCGCTGCAGAAACAAAATGAAGCCATGCTGCTCAGCGAAAACGGAATCAACCCCAGCGAGTTTTTCTCCAAGACTCAAAGCGCAGCCGTGTCGGTGGAGTCGCTGGATGAAGCCAAAGACGAGAAGATGCCCGCAGTGGTCATCACACTGATTGGTGTGATGGTCATGATGACCGCCATCCTCGTCTTCGGCGGCGCGGTGGCCACCAGCGTCATCGAGGAGAAGTCCTCCCGCGTCATCGAGATCATTCTCTCGACCGTTCGCCCGGCGCACCTGCTGGCTGGCAAGATCCTCGGCGCCGGTCTGGCTGGCATCATCATGATGAGCGTGCTGACCGCCAGCGCCGCAGTTGCCCTCATGATTACCGGATTGGCGGAGAGCTTCGATGTGCCGTGGTCCGCAGTCTGGCTGCTGGTCCCGTGCTTCATCCTCGGTTACTTCTTCTTCGCCGCGCTGTATGCAGCCTCCGCATCCTTGGTCAGCCGTATGGAAGATTTCCAGGGCGCACAGATGCCGGTACTGGTGTTCTCGCTGATCACGATGTATGTTCCGCTGTTTGGCTGGAGCAAGCTGGACTCTACCGTCATGCAGATTGCAGCGTGGATTCCACCGGTTTCCATCACCACTGCCCCGATGCAGTACGCCGTTGGCAACTTCTCCGCACTCCAGTTGGCGGCTTCGCTGCTAATCATGGTTGTGGGAGTAGCCGCAGTCATCGCACTCGCCGCCTGGATCTACCCGCGCAATGTCCTGCGCACCGGTGCCGCGGTCAGCTGGAAGAAGGCTCTGACAGCCAAGAGCTAGCCCCAGCCCTGCCCAAAAGAGCGTGACTCCTTCGGCCACGGTCACCTAAAACCGAATAATCGTCAATCGCGTAGTTTGCTCAGCGCACCTTATAGACCATGGTCCGCCGCAAACTGCGCGATTTTTCCTGTCTCGCCATAGGAGGTCTGCGCCCCCACGCCTGTCGCCGCATGAGCCGAGACCACCGCCGCAAGACGAGCTGCCGTCACCACATCATCGCCCGCGGCCAACGCGGTGAGGACCGTACCCATGTACGCATCACCGCAGCCCGTGGTGTCCACGACCTCGATGGGCAGCGCTGGAATGCGAGTGACTGCCACCTCGCTTTCCGACGTCCTCAAGACCGCAGACCCCTCCCCGCCAAGTGTGACAATGGCCGTGGAAATCCCGTGTTCGTCGGCAAGCGCGCGCCCAACCGCATCCCACTGACCGTGCTCGCAACCGGCGACCGCGCGCTCGGAGCCGATGATGGCTGCGAGTTCGTGCTCGTTGACAATGAGGACATCGACCAGCGCGAGCAGATCCTCACTGACCGCCCGAATCGGCGACAGGTTGAACACCACCGGCACACCCGCATCGTGGGCAATCTGTGCGGCGGCCAGGACAGCCTCATCACAAATCTCCAGACACAGACCGAGGCACCCAGCCCGCTGAATCTTGTCCGCATGACTGCGCACCATCTCAGCATCGACTTCACCATTGGCGCCAGCGGAGATGACAATGAAATTCTCCGCCGCATCATCAACGACAATCATGGCTGTACCAGTGGCAAAGTCGACGGTCTCAACTGCAGAGATGTCCACGTGAGCGTCGGTAAGCGCGTCGCGCAGCAACTGCGCATTGGGATCCGAACCGACCGCGCCGACCAGTTCCACGGCCGCGCCCAGCCTGCCAGCGGTCGCCGCCTGATTCGCCGACTTACCGCCCGGCAGAATGCGCAGAGGACTGCCCTCGATAGTCTCGCCACCATGCGGCAGGCGCTTCACGGTGACGGTCAGGTCTGCGTTGATGGAACCGACGACACATACGTTTGGCCTCTGTTCAGCCAGCTCGGTGAGGCGCTCAGTAATCGGCATTGGTTCGACTCCTCGGTAGTGCGGACACGTTTTTTCCGACAATAGCGCTACCCCTTTCCGCCCACCATCAACTAAGCCGGTTTACCCCTTGTTTACTACCGTGGAGGTATGGCTAGAATCAGCGCCCAACAAGTAATAGATACCGTCCTCGACCACGGAAGTTTCACATCCTGGGACGGCGCGCCCGAGCACGGCAACATCGACGAGGCCTACCGCGGCACACTGTCCCGCGCCGCTGAGAAAACCGGTCTCGATGAGGCCGTTATCACCGGCGAAGGCACCGTCGGCGGCAAGCGCGTCGCCGTCATCTGTTCTGAGTTCGGCTTCCTCGGCGGTTCTATCGGCGCCGCAACCGCTCGTCGTATTATCCGCAGCATCGAGCGCGCGACTGCGGAGCAGCTGCCGCTGTTGCTCTCCCCGACCTCGGGTGGCACTCGCATGCAGGAGGGCACTGCGGCGTTCGCGCTCATGATCTCTATTACCACCGCAGTGGCGCGCCACAAGTATTCTCACTTGCCATTCCTGGTGTACCTGCGCAATCCCACCACCGGTGGTGTCATGGCGTCGTGGGGGTCGGCAGGCCACTTCACCTTCGCAGAGCCCGGCGCACTTCTCGGCTTCCTCGGCCCGCGCGTCGTCGAGCTGGCTACCGGCGAACCCATGCCCGAAGGCGTTCAGACCTCCGAGAACCTGTTCAAGCAGGGCATTATCGACGGCATCATTCCGCTCGAAGGTTTGCGCGGCGCTGTCCGCCGCACCATCGACGTGCTTGCCGACGGAGACCCCAGCGAACCCACCCCACCGCCAGTAGCAGCCATTGACGGTCGCGATACCTGGGAAGCTATCCTGCGCACCCGCGATACTTCTCGTCCAGGTGGCGGCGACATTATCGATGCCCTTGTCGACTGCTCCGTGCCGATTTCCGGCACTGGCGATGGCCACAAGTCGCTGTCGGTTCGGGCTCGCCTGGCGCGGATTGGTGAGCGGCCGGTGATTCTGGTCGCCCAGGATCGCCATAACCAGCCGCCGCTGGGCACGCATCCAATGGGGCCGGGCTCACTGCGTTTTGCCCGCCGTGCGATGCGCATCGCGGAAAGCCTGAACATTCCGCTGGTCACGGTCATTGACACCCCAGGCGCTGAGTTGACCAAGGACGCCGAGGAAAATGCCATGGCCGGCGAGATTGCCCGCACCTTGACCACGCTGGTGAACTTGAAGGTTCCGACCGTGTCACTCATTCTCGGCCAGGGCTGCGGTGGCGGTGCGCTGGCCATGCTGCCCTCTGACCGCGTGCTGGCAATGCACGATGCCTGGATGTCTCCGTTGCCGCCGGAGGGTGCTTCGGCGATTATCTACCGAGACACCGAGCATGCCCCGGAAATGATGGAGGAGCAGGGCGTTGGCGCCGAGGCC
Organism: Corynebacterium sp. 239_CJEI; assembly: GCF_001055995.1. NCBI lineage: Bacteria > Bacillati > Actinomycetota > Actinomycetes > Mycobacteriales > Corynebacteriaceae > Corynebacterium > Corynebacterium sp. 239_CJEI. Next base: position 68,493 of record NZ_JVOW01000015.1, read on the forward strand.
ATGCTGAAGACCGGGGTCATCGACGAGATTGTGGCCGAACCTGAGAATCCGGCCGAACTGCCCCGCCGTGCTCTGAGTGCTATCGAGCACGCCCTCTGGGAGCTGGAGAAGAATCCGGCTCGCGTTGGCCGTGAGCAGCGTTTCGACCACTACCGTCGCTTCGCGCTGAGCGAGTAAGGGGGCTGGGGCCTGGTGTGGGCCTGGTTTGGGCCTGGTTTGGGCCTTCAGCCCCACCCCAACCTCAAAAAGCAAGAAAGTGACTGGGTTTATGACACTTTTGGGCAATTTTTCACGCCTGAAGTGTCATAAACGCAGTCACTTTCTTCGCCGGAAATCCTGCAAACCGCCGACGGAGGGATGGGCAGGAACCGCGAAGCGAAGCTCAGCCGACCAACAGAGCTAGCATGCGGACTTTTACTTAACGTCCAACAGGTCGATGACGAAGACCAGGGTCTTACCAGACAGGAAGTGTCCTGCACCAGCCGGGCCGTAAGCTTTCTCCGGCGGGCAAATCAGCTCGCGACGACCGCCGACCTTCATGCCCGGAATGCCTTCCTGCCAACCGGCAATCAGGCCGTTCAGCGGGAACTCGATGGACTGGCCACGGTTCCAGGAAGAGTCGAACTCTTCACCGGTTTCGTAGTCAACACCCACGTAGTGGACCTCGACACGAGCACCCGGGGTGGCCTCCTTGCCGTCACCGACAGTGAGGTCGTTGATGACGAGTTCCGTCGGAGCCGGACCGGACTTAGCAGTGAGTTCTGGCTTGGACAAGACAATCTCCTATCACAGTTGGCTTTTTCACAGTTGGTATTCAGCCCAACGTAAATGGACCCAACTTAAATGGGGTTTCTTAGAATTCTAGGAAAAATAAAAGGCGCGTACCAACCTTTCGAAGGCTAGTACGCGCCTTTTCGCGTTTTCAACGCTGGACTTTTCTATGCTGAGTTACCTGCGAGGAACCCCCTACGCAGTAATCGCTAGAAACCTTAGCGCTGGTCGCGCGGAACGAAGTCACGCTCGGTCTCGCCGGTGTAAATCTGGCGAGGGCGGTTGATCTTCGATGCCGGGTCAGTGACCTGCTCGTTGAACTGAGCGATCCAGCCCGGGAGGCGGCCGATGGCGAACAGGACGGTGAAGAAGTCCGTCGGGAAGCCCATGGCGCGGTAAATCAGACCGGTGTAGAAGTCAACGTTCGGGTAGAGCTTGCGGGAGACGAAGTAGTCATCAGCCAGTGCAATCTCTTCCAGCTTCATAGCCAGATCCAGCAGCTCGTCGCCGCCGAGGTGCTGGAGCACCTCGTGAGCGGTCTTCTTAGCGATAGCTGCACGCGGGTCGTAGGACTTGTAGACGCGGTGACCGAAGCCCATCAGGCGGACGCCCGGCTCCTTGTTCTTCACGCGGTTCATGAACTCGGTTGCGTCGCCACCGTGGTTCTGCTGGATGTCCTCGAGCATCTCCAGAACAGCCTGGTTAGCGCCACCGTGCAGCGGGCCAGACAGAGCGTTGATACCAGCAGCGATGGAGACGAACATGGAAGCGCCGGAGGAAGCGACCATGCGGACGGTGGAGGTGGAGCAGTTCTGCTCGTGGTCAGCGTGCAGGATGAGCAGCTTATCCAGAGCGTCAACCACTACCGGATCAACCTCGTAGTCAGCGGTCGGGTAACCGAACATCATGCGCAGGAAGTTCTCGCGAGCGTTCAGGTTGTTGTCCGGGTACATGTACGGCTCACCCTTGGATGCGCGGTAAGCGTATGCAGCCAGCATCGGGACCTTAGCCATCAGGCGAACCGCAGCCAGGTTGCGCTGCTCTTCGTTCAGCGGATCCAGCTCGTCCTGGTAGTAGGAAGCCAGAATGTTGACCGAGGAAGCCAGGGTCTGCATCGGGTGTGCGCCACGCGGGAAGATGCTGAATGCGCGACGGAAGTCCTCGTCCAGCAGGGTGTGGTGACGAATGTCGTGGTTGAACTGCGCAAGCTCTTCCTCAGACGGAAGGTGGCCGTGAATCAGCAGGTAGGAAACCTCGTTGAAGGTAGCCTTCTCAGCCAGCTGCTCAATCGGGTAACCGCGGTAGCGCAGGATGCCGTTACCGCCGTCGATGTAAGTGATCTTGGACTCGGTAGAACCGGTGGCGGTGTAGCCCGGGTCGAAGGTGGTCAGTCCAGTTTCCTGGAGCATCTTGCCCAGTGCGATACCGTCGTTACCCTCGGTTGCCTTGACGATGTCCATCTCGAACTCGCCGCCCGGGTAGTGGAGTACAGCCTTGCCGTCTTTAGTAGCCACAACTTCCCTTTCACAGAAAAATTCTTCTTAACGACTCCAGAGTGCGGGGGAAGCAGGCACAGCGGAAAACAGCATGCTGCCTCCCAACTCCACGCCACCCCTTCGGGGTCGCATTGTTTTCAATGATTCAATTATGCGCGACATTTGCGTTCCATTGCATCTTGCCCAGTGAAAAAAGTTTGCTTAGTTCACATCGACCGTGTCGTAACCATAAAGAGCCGACACCTGCAGTGGATTAGAACACACAATATCAAAGAGTGTGAGCAGTGCAACACCCTCTACCCCATTCGGGCAGCCTGGGCTTACCCAATCTTGACCCCTCTTTACCCCGAAATGCAAATGGAAAAACGGGTTTATTACGTTGTCACTGCTCATTTACTAATCAGGAGGCCAGGAGCACATTCAACAGCCAATGTCTTTAAAAGTTCAAAAGCCATCGAGCCGACGCCCGAAAACACATCGACTAAATCCACAATAATTCACCCCTCGCCGCCCGCCCGAGGCTCCACACCGCCAAGTTTTCAGCGCCAACAAAACTGGAAAAAATTCTTCGCAAACTTTGCAAATACGCCAATCCACCCTGTTTTGTTATGCAAAGTACGGAAGCGGGGGCAATTGAACCCCACCCTTTTGCTATAAGTACCCCCGATTACCGCTAGAGTTTGAAGACAACGGCTGTATATCAAGCTTCACTTTGAATGCACTTTGAAAGGTTGCGCCTCATATGAGCGATCAATTCCCAGTCCTCCCTGAAGAGTTCCAGCCCGGCGACGGCCGCTTTGGCTGCGGCCCGTCGAAGGTTCGCCCGGCGCAGATTCAGGCAATCGTTGACGGCGGTACCTCTATCATGGGTACCTCCCACCGTCAGCCGGCAGTGAAGAACGTTGTTGGTGAGGTTCGCGAGGGTCTGGCTGAGCTCTTCCAGCTTCCGGAAGGCTACGAGATTGTCCTGTCCCTCGGCGGCGCAACCGCTTTCTGGGATGCTGCCACCTTTGGGCTCATCGAGAAGAAGTCCGCTCACCTGACTTACGGTGAGTTCTCCTCCAAGTTTGCCAAGGCCTCCAAGATGGCTCCGTGGCTCGACGCTCCGCAGATCATCGAAGCAGAGCCGGGTTCCGCACCTGAGGTTGTCGCTGGCGAAGAGGGCGTTGACCTTATTGGTTGGGCTCACAACGAGACCTCCACCGGCACCATGGTTCCGGTCACCCGCCCGGCAGGCTCCGAGGGCCAGCTCGTGGCTATCGATGCCACCTCCGGTGCCGGCGGCCTCCCGGTCGACATGTCCCAGGCTGACGTCTACTACTTCTCCCCGCAGAAGTGCTTCGCTTCTGACGGCGGCATCTGGTTGGCTGCAATGTCCCCGGCTGCCATCGAGCGTATTGAGAAGATCAATTCTTCCGACCGCTTCATCCCGGCTTTCCTGAACCTGCAGACTGCCGTTGATAACTCCCGCAAGAACCAGACCTACAACACCCCGGCCGTCGGTACTTTGCTGATGCTGGCTGATCAGGTCAAGTGGATGAACGCCAACGGTGGCCTCGATGGCATGGTTGCCCGCACCACCGAGTCCTCCTCCCACCTCTACAACTGGGCTGAGAACCGCGCGGAGGCAACTCCGTTCGTCACCGATGCTGCAAAGCGCTCGCTGGTCGTCGGCACCATCGACTTCGAGGACAACATCGACGCCGCACAGATCGCCAAGGTTCTGCGCGCCAACGGCATCCTCGACATCGAGCCTTACCGCAAGCTGGGCCGCAACCAGCTGCGCATCGGTATGTTCCCGGCCATCGACCCGGAGGACATCCGTCGTCTGACTGGCGCTATCGACTGGGTTCTGGACAACGGCTACGCTGCAAAGTAACAGCCAAATACCGGCCTCAGCCGCATAACTCCCGCGCCACGCGCAAGGGCATTGCCCCATTTGTCCGTGACGCGGGAGTTTTGTCGTTTACCATGATTAGTGAGCATTACTTATAACGTCGACCAACAAGGAGGTTCTCGCATGAGGGAGCTGAAGCCCGTTCTGGACGGCGATGTGACCGATTCACTGATTCTCGTTCCCGCCGATATCACCGAGCAGGAACGGCAGGAGGGACTTCGCTTCACGCTGCCTCTCGACGAGAACCTGCGCACTTTCCTGGTCGAGCACTTCGAGCTCGCCGATGCCACTGGTTCCCCTGCTGTAGCTGATTCCGCATCGCTTGCCGACGGATCCAGCGCCGCCACCGCCACTGCCAGCGGTAGCTCTGGGGAGAGTGCTACCGCAGAGAGGGGCTCCACCGACGGAAGTTCCACTAGTGACAGCACAGCGGAAGCCACCACCGCAAGCGGCGACGCGGCGGAAGGCAGCGAGACGACCGGCAACTCCGCTACGGCAGGCGGGGCACCGAAGAAGACTCCAACGGCACCGAAGCCAGTTCTGGAAGAGCCCCGCGTAGTTTTGTCGCCGCGCGAAATCCAGGATCGCATTCGCAGCGGCCAAACGGTGGAGGAGCTCATTGAGTACAGCGGCATGCAGCCGCGCAAGATTGAGTCCTTCGCCTACCCGGTGCTTGCAGAGCGCGCACGTATTGCGGAGCTCGGCAAGCAGTCGAAGCCACGTCGCATTGATGGCCCGGCCAAGTTGTCCCTGTGGGAGATTCTCGCCACCGCTTTTGCCGCCCGTGGCCAGGAACTCGCCGATGCCTCGTGGGACGCCTACCGCGACCCGAGTGGACAGTGGATTGTGACGGTTACTTGGAATGTCGGCCATACCACCAACGTGGCCGAGTGGAGTTACCAGGCGGAGGGACTTTCCGCGCTCACCATTGCTCGCAATGAGCTGGCAGCAGAGCTGATTGACCCCGACTTTGCCCGCCGCAACCGAGACTTGGCTCCGCAGGCCAATCGAGCTGCCGATACCGCTGACACCTCTGAGATGCCAGCCGCATGGCAGTCTTCGGCGGAGCCGCAGCGAGGCCACGGGGAGCAGGATGTTCCGTCGCAAAGCGATGCCGCCGACGACGATATTGACGAGGCGGAGTTCTTGCAGCACCCGGACGTGGAGCAGCCGAAGCGCAAGAAGAAGACTGTCATGCCGTCTTGGGAGGATGTGCTTCTCGGCGTACGTCCGAACGGCCCGAAGAAGTAGGAGTTTCCCTCGACAATGAGCTCCATGACCAGTGGCAACGCTTCTGATTTCGAATTCTCCGCGATTCGCCGCGGTATAGTCACGATTTGGTTTATCAGCACCAATGACCCTGCTGCGACCCTGGAGACAGGTGTTCAGCACGACCGCGGTTTCGGGCGTCGTTTCCTAGCTCTCTATGACTCAACGCTGCCGGTAACACCGATTGGTGATTTCCCGCTCAACCGCTCGGCGGAAACCGGTGACGGTGAATACTACATCGGTGGCTTTGAGGGCGTTGCCGTACTGCAGACGGTTCTCGATGATGTCTCGCAGCTGTCCAAGCTGTCGCCTCGTCTACGGCAGGAGATTGCCGCCACGGACGTCTACGCGAGTGTGTCGAATAAATCCACGGGCTTCGGTGCCTTTGCGCATTGGCACGATGGTGAGCTCAAGCGCGCTTTCTCCGCTACTCGCTACCGCACACTGGAAGACATCGGTCTTCCCTGCCCCGCAGAGGGCAGTTTCTGGGCGGGCAAGCACCGCCCGCTGCCCGACGCTTTCGAAGATACGGGTTCACGTCCACGCGAGGGGGTCGGTTTGCCGTTCGTTCCGGCAGAGCTTGCCGACGCCGTCATCACCGACTGGCTCGGATTCGACCCGCATTCGCCCGCTACCGATATCCCTGTTAGTGGTTTTGCGGTGGATGGCCGTCGTGCGGCTCCCGGAGCTTCGTATTCGACGTCTCGTAGTCCACGCGGGCTAATGGGTGAGCCGGGTTCGTCCGAGTCTGGCGCAGAGTTTGACCGCGCCTACGACGACTACGAAGTTCACAACGCAGAGCCGAACCGAGACTTTCTGGAGGAGCTCAGTCGCTTTGGGGCTAAGGCCAAGAACTTCGCTGGCCGCACCTGGCAGCGGGCGCGAGGCAAGTTCGGGAAATAGTTTCTACCGCCCTGCGCGCTGCGACTGAACGCGCAGTCGCTCGTAGAACGCGATCGCCGCGGAGGTAGCCACATTCAGGCTGTCAGTTCCCGGTGACATGGGAATGCGAGCACGCACATCGGTGGCTGCCATCGCGTGCTCGGTAAGCCCCTGTCCCTCAGCGCCAACGAGAATCGCGACCTTGTCCGTGTCCATGGCATCCCACAGGTCCACCGTGCCCGCAGGGGTCATGGACACCACGCGGAAGCCCTGCTCTTTGAGCTGGTCCAGGCTTCGCTGCCAGGTGGTCGTAGTACCGGGCAGAGTCGCAAATGGGACTGTCAGCACATGCCCCATGGAAACGCGCACACTGCGGCGATACAGCGGATCGGCGCAGGCCGCGCCGAAGACGACCCCATCCACGCCCATGCCCGCCGCGTTACGGAACAGGGCTCCGATGTTCTCGTGGTCACCGACTCCCTCCATCACGGCCAAGGTGGTGGCTCCGCTCAGAACTTGGTCCACCGATAGCTCCGGCGCGCGGTCAGCGGTGGCCAGAAGGCCGCGGTGAAGATCAAATCCGGCCGCTGCGGCCAGAACCTCGCGGTCGAGTTCAAACCAGGGCACCGTTTCCGCAATAGCGGCCTCGCTCGCGGTCAGTCCGTCGGCAAGCGATGCGAGCTTCTGGCGAGTACCAAAGACTGCGCGGAGCGGAAAGCGTGAGCGCACTAACCGCGGCACAATGAGCGTGCCTTCGGCGATGACCAGCCCCTTCCCACCGGGCAAATCGGGGCGGGAATCGGACTTGTTGAGGTTGCGGATGTCATCGAGACGGCTGTCGGCGGGATCGTCGACGACGATGGGCGCAAAGCGTTCGAGGAATGTGGTGGTACTCATGGAAACTCTTTAGCCGCCCAGCAGAGCGGTGAACGGATCGGCGGCGAAGTAGATGATGAACAGGCCGGAGACAATCCACATCAGCGGATGTACGGACTTGGCACGACCCGAGAAGATAGCCATCGCAGCAAAGGTGATGAAACCGATGCCGATACCATTTGCAATCGAGTAGGTAAACGGCATGGTGACAATAGTCAAAAATGCCGGCAGTGCGATGTCGAAACGGGTGAAATCAATCTCGGTGATCTGCCCGATCATCATGGCACCGACGATGACCAGCACTGGCGCGGCAGCCTCGATGGGCACGATTTCATAGAGCGGGGTGAAAAACATCGCTGCCAGAAAGAGGATGCCGGTGACAATGTTGGCAAGGCCAGTGCGTGCACCATCGGCGATGCCCGCTGCGGAATCCACAAAGACGGTGTTCGACGAGGAGCTGACTGCACCACCGACAATGGCACCGGTGCCTTCGACAACCAGTGCGCGCTTCATGTCCGGCAGCACACCGTCTTCATCGACAAGTGCGGCCTGCTTGCCCAGACCAGTCATCGTGCCCATGGCATCGAAGAAGTTCGCCAGGACCAAGGTAAACAGCAGCATGGTGGCGCTGAGGGCACCGACGCGGGCAAAGGATCCGAAAAGATCCACAGCTCCAACGAGGGACAAGTCCGGCATGCCGCCTACGCGGTCCGGCAGAGTCGGTACCGCGAGATTCCAACCGGTCGGCACTGGCTTGCCATCAGCGAAGGAGGGGCCCGCATCCGTCAAGGCCTCGACTGCGAGCGCAATGATGGTATTCAGCACGATGCCGATGAACAGGCCACCTGGAATATTGCGGACAACCATGATGCCGCAGATAATCAGCCCGAGGACGAACACGGCGGTCGGCCACGAGGCAATCTGACCATTGATGCCGAGCTGCACCGGGACAGTCGTGTCAGCGGCATCGGGAATACGGCGAACCAGGCCACCGTCGACCAGACCAATCATGGCAATGAATAGGCCGATACCCACACTCATCGCGGCCTTCATATCGGACGGAATCGCGTGGAAGACAGCTGTGCGGAATCCGGTCAGCGCCAGCAGCACGATAATCACGCCGTCCAGCACGACCAGGCCCATCGCTTCTTCCCAGGCCAGCCCCTCGTTAGCAACGAATGTCACGGCAACCAGGGTGTTGATGCCCAGGCCCGTCGCAATGCCGAAGGGGTACTTGGCAAAGAGACCAAAAGTAATGGTCATGACACCCGCGGCGAGCGCGGTGACAGCGGCGACCTGCGGTATCCCCAAGCTATTGCCGTTGACATCCTCGATATTGCCAAGGATCAGCGGGTTGAGCAGAATGATGTAGGCCATCGCGAAGAAGGTCACTACGCCACCGCGAATCTCGGTCACGGTCGTCGAACCGCGCTCCGTGATGTGAAAATAGCGGTCCACTGCCGAAAGATGGCTCCCCTTCCGTGCAGGCTTGGAGTCCTTCGCCTCATCTGAGGATGTTGCAGAGGTGGACGTACCTTTGTCCATTTTTTATGCCTCTCTAGAGTCTCTTTATTATCCGTGTCACGTGTTTATCCGTGTCAGAGCGGAATTTTTGTGCCGAAATCCGTAACGGTGCAGTCTCTGGGGCCACAGTGGCGTCGAAACTGCACCTTCTTCGTCATCGCGTTTGCCTAGGTGGAAAGCTACAGGTGGGAATCCTGGTAGGGTTCCGCCACCGGTGCACCCTGCCCCGTTACTTCCGGGATAGCTGAGTGAGCACCGCAGCCGTGGTCAAAGCTTACGGCCGTGGCATCGAATGTCCATTCGTTAACGCACACGCCCCAGTTCTTACCGAGCGGACCGGTCAGCGGGACCATAAAGGCGCAGGTTCGGCAGCGGTGCAATGCTTCCCGAGCAAAGTCACTCTCGGGGCCGGTATCGCCCTCTTCCCAACGCTGCTCGGTGTCTTCCACACCACGCGCCGACAAGGTGCGGGTCTGCAAGTCATCGCCGTCGAGTCGCTCATCTCCCACTGCAGCCGGCAACAAATCGCGCGGACCGAGGTCACCGGGGCGCAGCCGCTCCTCGTAGGGCACCCATTCAGGCGCCTGCAGCGCGGTTTCGCCAGGGACAAGAGCCACTTCACTGACCGTCGCCTGTTGAGTGCCCGGCGCGCACGCGACCACCACATGCCACTCCCAGCCCCTGTATCCGGGCAGGTCAGCCGCAAAACGATGCACCGCAACGCCCTCGCCTACGACACTTACACCGGTGTGCGCGCCGGCAGGCCCCTCCCCGAGCTCTTCAATCGCGGTACGGGCAGTGTCGACCGCCTGGTGATTCATCACCTTCCCCCGTCGGCGGCTGTTTCGGGAACGTCGTCGATTTTCAGTCACGTTTCCTATCCTAGAGTGAAGCTATGGACAGATTCCCGTCGGGCGATGCAAAACTCGCCCGCCCTTTCCACTCATCACGCTTTACGACGGTCCGAGCTGCCATCCTCTCCGTGGCAACTGCCGCCCTATTGGCCGGCTGTGCGGCTGAAACTGGTTCAGGTGGCGATCCCTCAGGCGAGGCCCCTTCTAGTGGCGCTAGTGCGGACTCGAACTCCGGCACCGCCCCAAGGTCGACTTCGGCATCGGTTAATCCCTCCGAGCTGGTCGGTGCCGATAAGGTGCCGGGGCTCGGTGACGTTCCGACACTGAAACTGGCCATCGAGCAGTCCTATCCTGTCTTGGCTCCACCACTTCCCACGGAGAAGAATGTCGCTGCGCCTTTTGTCCAGGGCCTTGAGTTCGAACCCGATGGCTCTTTGTTGATGGGTACTGGCCTCTACGGCGAGTCCCAGATTTACCGATTACCGCAGTGGCTCGACAACTCTGCAGCCGAGCCGACCAACGTGGAAGATTTACAGCCTGAACTCTTCGGCGAGGGGATTACCCGTCATGGAGATACCGTGTGGCAGCTGACGTGGAAGGAAGGACGCGCCATTGAACGCGACGCGGCTACTCTCAAGCAGCGTCGCGAGGTTCCCTTCGACACCGAGGGCTGGGGCGCGTGCTCCTTCGAGGACACCATCGTGACCTCCGACGGCAGTGGCACCCTCACTTTCCGCGCCCCCGATGACCTCTCTTCCCAGCGTCAACTGCCCGTCACTGCAGCAGGTACAGAGACAACGTGGCTCAACGAACTCGAGTGCGTCACTGTCGACGGCGACGCAGCTCCGGACGAAGTGCCGGACGAAGCACCAGCGGACACGAGCGATTCAAACAACCAGAGCAACGCGGACGGACCAAACTCCCCGCAATCGCACCGCGAGATTTGGGCCAACGTCTGGCAGAGTCCATTCATCTACCGCATCAACCCGGAAGACGGAAAGGTCACAGGCATCGTCGATGCCACCGAACTCTTCCGCGACCTGTACACGCAGCTCTCCCCGGCAGAGCAAAACAGTATTGATGTGCTCAACGGCATTGCTCTAATGCCGGATTCTTCCTCTACCTCCCCCAATGGCCCCCGCCAGTTCCTGCTCACAGGGAAGAAATGGCCCACGGCCTACCGTGTTACCGTGAGTGAATAGCAGTATCTGGCCCGAAAACGGCTAGTGTGACTGAACGTAGCTTCAATTCCGTTACGAATGTCGGGAAGTGAGAGTTGATGGGATCGAGTAGGCGCCGCTGGCAACAGAATAGTAAGGCGTTCATGGTTGTCGGCGCTATTGTCGTGGTGGGTCTTGTCGTCACCGGCATTGTCCTTGCTGTCAATAAGTGGACCAACCAGGCAATCGACGACCCTCACGCGCTGTCCATCGAAGTCATTCAGGACGGCGAAACCACAGAGGTTCTTCCCTACCGTGTCTGCGACCTCTTTGAGAAGAATGCCTGCACCACGACTGAGGCCAACGCCGCCAAGATTTCTCTGGGCGAGCAGGAGACAGCTGAGGTTAACGTCGGCTCCACTGTTGGCTCTAACTCTTGGACTCTGCAGCGTTTCTTCTCCGACGATGCGGTCAACTCCACCTCTCGCAAGGATCCGGGCGAAGCCACGACCGAGACCATCGCCGGCTCCGCAGCTGTTGCCGGCAAACGCACCCCACTCGGGGTCGTGGAGGTTTCCACCGCGCTCATCGGAAAGAACTCCGAGGGTGAAGAGACCACCTACGGTATTACTTGGTCGATCGTCAACGAACCGTCGTAAAGCACAGCAAAACGCCCGCTCACTGAGGTTATCCACCTTCGTGAGCGGGCGTTTTTCACATCTTCTACCGACTTACGAGTCCAGCTCGCGCGCGACCGCACGCAGGACTTCAGCCATCTGGTGGCCGTCCTTACGCTCCGGGTAACGCCCGGCGCGCAGGTCACGCTGCACCGTCGACTCCAGCATGGAAATCATGTCCGAAATCATGCCGTTGAGATCGCTGGGGCTGTGCTTCTTTGCTTGACGACGGGCTCCTGCGCCCCCACCTGCCCCGCCACGGCGGTGACGGGCACCGCGCGGTCCCTCGTCGAGCACCTTGATCCGGAGAGCCTGCGGGCCTGGGCGGCCGTCAGCGTAGTCGTACTCCAGGCGCTGACCAGTTACGAGTTCTTCCACACCTTTCGGCAGCACGTTCTTGCCGATGTAGACATCTTCACCGTCCGGATTCGAAACGAAGCCAAAACCGCGATCCTTGTCGTACCACCTGACCTTACCGATGGGCACTTTCCACCTAACCTTCCCGTGCCCTGTGACTGGGGGGCACTCAACCTCGTTCCCCCTTGTGCAGCGGTGACTGCCCTTCGGGGTCTTCGGATCGGAGATGCAATTCTTCCGCATTTGCCACCGTCCTCGCACGCACAAACGGCCAGAGTTAGAGGCTCGCTCGCGGCGAGCCTGGCCAGACAGGATCGCGAGGATATGCCGGGCCGGGCGCTGTCTTAATGGTGTTCCTTTAATTAAGGTGCGACCAAAACAGGACGCACTCCAACGGGGAACACATTATTTATTACTGCTTACTAGTGCGAAGTGGCGGCAGCGGTAGCGGCGTGCATGTGCACGTCACCTCCGATTACCTAAAGAACTCAATTATACCCATAGATGGAGACATAAAGGGAAGACGGATTTGAGTGAAGCGAGCACGCTCGCGGATTGACACACCGAGACGGCAACTAACTGCCAGCGTTGGTTCTTTATGGCTATCTCTTATGGCCATCCTTCTCAGTGCATGCGGCGCGCCAAAACCGGAAAAATAACAAGACGATAACGTGAGCTTTATCACATTTTGAAGTTTTAACTTACACAACACCAATAACAGTCACGTCTCTTACCTGCAGTTTCACCTACTTTTATGCATATTTCCCACCTGCGCTCAAAATTAAGAATCCGGCGATTCGCGTGACTATTTCGTTATCAACCGCTACGGTGTGCAATCGACGCGTTTAACGGACGAAGTCGCATAGATCGCCTTCATCTCACTCCAGTGCGATGACATCGGCCCGTTATCAATAACGTGAAGAACTTTCCATAAGAGTGAGATGGGGTTGCATTAGCCCCACTGGCGCCACAAAGAAAATCGACGAAAAGGAAATTTTCATATGGCTCGCCACGCAGCTAAGACCAACACCTTCGCTTCCACTTCGGCAAAGGTTGCACTGACCGGCGCAATCCTCGGTGCCGGTGCCGCTATCTTCGCACCGACCGCTTCTGCAGCTCCGGACTCCGACTGGGACCGCCTGGCACAGTGTGAGTCCGGCGGCAACTGGCACATCAACACCGGAAACGGCTACTACGGCGGTCTGCAGTTCTCCGCAAGCACCTGGAACGCTTTCGGTGGTAACGAGTTCGCTTCGACCGCTGATCAGGCTTCCCGCGAGCAGCAGATTTACGTTGCTGAGAAGGTCCTGGCTCAGCAGGGTTGGGGCGCATGGCCGGCTTGCTCCGCAAGCCTGGGTCTCTCCTCCGGCCCGACCGATCGTCCGCACCCGAGCCAGGGCTCCGCTCCTGTTCGCGCACAGGCCGCTCCGGCAGCTGCTGCTTCCGACTCCAAGACTGACCTGGTCCAGCAGTTCGCTGACCGCCTGTCCAACGTCGACAGCCTGTCCGACGCTCAGGCACTCATCGCTGAGTTCCGTGCACTGACCGGCGAGGTTGAGCTCCCGCAGGAACTGGTCGCAGCCATTCCGTTCGACCTGTCGAAGCTGCAGGGTCTGATTTAAGACTTTCGAGCTAGCCAGCTCATCACAGTAGCCCCGAGGGTAATCCCCCTCGGGGCTACTTTTTGGCTTCCGCAGGTTGGCGGTACCGACCCAACGCGAGTTAGTGACTGCGTGAGTTACTGCCTGCGTTTATGGCTAGCGACCGCGTGCCAACGCGAGTTAGTGACTGCGTTTATGACAAAAATGGCCCGGTAGGTTCAGGCGGTGAATGCATCACCACTTTCGACCAGGAGAAGTAGTGAAGCAAACCCGCCGAACGAAATACAGTGCCATCAAACC
>NZ_JVOW01000016.1:0-46469 GCF_001055995.1 Corynebacterium sp. 239_CJEI
GTTGCCGCCGGGTGCCAGGACTTTCGATGACAGCTGATAGGGACACGGCCAGTTTTAAACTAGGTCTCTTTGTAACGTGGGTGCTTGCAACGAAGGTCATGACACCAGCGACTGGAACAACGCCATACCCATCTCGTTTTCTAGGAGCTCATCATGTCTCCGGAGCATTCCATCGACATATTCCTTGGGTTAGACGTCGGCAAATCTGAACACCACGCCTGCGCCTTAGACCGTGATGGCAACAAGGTCTTCGACAAACCGTTGCCTCAACTCGAATCCGAACTAGCAGGCGTTTTTCACCAGCTTCAGAAGCTTGGCACCGTGCTCGTGATCGTCGACCAACCCAACACCATCGGCGCACTACCGATTGCTGTAGCCCGGGACTGCGGTTGCGAAGTCGGATACCTGCCAGGTCTTGCGATGCGCAAAGCTGCAGATCTCTATCCGGGACGTGCAAAAACAGACAAACGCGACGCATTCATCATCGCCGACACCGCCCGCACAATGCCCCACACGCTACGTGCCGTCGACCGCAATGATGAGGTACTCTCCGCCCTAAAGATGCTGTCCGGCTTCGATGATGACATCGCCCGCGATTGCACTCGCACTGTCAATCGGCTTCGCAGTGTCCTCACCCAGATCTACCCCAGCCTGGAACGAGTTTTTGCTGGTAGCACCCTGACTCGCACGCCGATCCTGGAATTATTGATCCATTACAAGGGACCGCAGGGGCTAAAAAGAGCCGGATACCAACGAGTGTTGAACTGGATGATCAAGCGCACACGTAAAGACCCCACCCCGCTGGTAGACGACATTTTTACAGCGCTGAAAGCTCAAACAGTCACCGTGCCTGGAAGCGATGCCGCCGAGTTAGTAATTCCTCAACTGGCTGCAAACATCCAGGCCCTCAAAGAGCAACGAAACACCATTGCTGAGCAGGTTGAAGAGATGCTCGCTGATTTCCCTCTTTGTGAGGTCTTGATGAGTATGCCCGGAGTCGGCATCAAGACCGCAGCGCAGATCCTTCTTGCGATCGGTGATGGCTCCGACTTCGCTAGTGCTGGCCACTTAGCTGCTTATGCTGGAATAGCACCCGTGACTAGACGATCCGGTTCGTCGATCAGAGGTGAATTCCCGGCACGGTCAGGCAATAAACGACTGAAAAACGCCTTGTTCTACTCCGCATTCGCAGTTATCCGCAGCCACGAACCGTCACGGCGGTATTACGAACGCAAACGCGCTGAAGGAAAACGCCACAACGCAGCAGTCATCTGCCTGGCACGACGCCGATGCAATGTCATCTACGCGATGCTGAAAAACAAGGAGTTCTTCCGCGAAATCCCGCCACGCCCCGTCGCCGCATAAAGCCCCAAAGACGAAGCCGACCAGCACACGCTGGCCGGCTCCTAGGCACGCCTAAGAAACTACTCCCAAGACTGTGCTCGTCAACATCGGTCTGGCACTTGACAAAAACATAGGGACACCCCCCCCCGACACGGATACCCTTGGCTTTGTTGAGAACAACCATCTTTTACCCCCACACCGGCTGGTAGAAACTGACCATGCTGCCTGTCTCGGCGATAGTGTCTTCTACGTTCACGTCGATATACACGGACGAAGAAAGCCCAGGGTCAACGCGCGTGACCTTGTAGTATTCGCCGTCATCGCCTTTCAGATACAAGTCGGTAGTTCTTTGTAGGTTTTGGAATTCGTCTTTACTCCCGGTCGCAAAAGTGATTTTCCTCTGTCTTTTAGAGACGTGTTCTACTTGGTACGGCCCGGCGATTTTGTTCCAGCCCACGATTTTCCTGGCTTGCCAGATGACGCGACCGGCGACACGCACAAAAGCGACTAGCGCCCGGCCACGGTAGATGCCTTTCACACGGTTTAGTACTGGCATGGGCTACTCCTGAATGTAGATAGTGTCCGAGCGTGAACCAGTACCACGGGCGATAGTGCGGTAGGTGGTGGACGTGACCGCGTTGTTCTCCAACGCCGCCACACGCGCCGCAAGCGCATCCAACTGCGCCTTCGTCACCGCGTCCTTCGCGCCCACTGCGTCACCAACACGCATCGTGCCCGTTCCAGTACGCAGCGCCATCGTCAACGGAGTCGGATTGTAGTCATACTCGTATTTCGGGAGAATCCCGTCCACATACGCCTTCGTGGTCGCGTCATCGTCAGCCTGTGGGGTAGCCGTCTTCACCTGCCCGCCCTCGGTTCGCTGCACCAGCGAGCCAGCAGTCACAGACTCCGATACCGGCTGTTTGTCCAGCTTGTCGGCCAGCCCCGGCACGGTGGGCGCATCCCACGTACCGGCAAGGTCGCCCGCAAGCTGCACACCGCCCGCGACCTGGCCTGTGGCGCGCGGAACCGTAGTCAACGCGGAATCCGCCCGCGTCAAAGACTCACGCACACCCTGCGACAGTGCCTCACGCGGCCACCCACCCTCCGGGGCACCAACCTGCGCCGACTCCGCAGCCTGCACAGCCTCATCACGCGCCTGCTCAGCACCAAGGCGCGCACCACCAGCAGCATCAGCAGCATTCCGCGCCGACTCCGCCGACGAAGCAGCAGCCGACTCCGATGCCTCCGCGCCCTGCGCAGCAGACTCCGCACGCACACGATCAGCCTCAACCCTGCCAGCAACCGTAGCCACCTCGGACTGAGCCACACCCGCGCGCTCAGCGAACCCCTGCGCCGCCGACGCAGACCCCGCCGCATTCTGCTCCGACTGCGCCGCAGCCTGAGCGAACCCCGCAAGCTCAGCCCGCGTCTGGTCAGCGGCCGTAGTCGCCGCCTTACCCGCCGCTGCTTCCGCACGGTCAGCGTCTTCCTTCGCAGACACAGCAGAACCAGCAGCACCCTCAGCGGAACCCTCCGCCGCGTCACGCGCCTGCTCAGCACGCACAGCAGCAGACTCCGCCCTATCCGTCAGGTCAGTGAACTCCCCACGCACCAACGCCAAAGAACCATCCAGCACGCGCTGCACACTAGCCTGCGCCTGCACAGCCTCATCCCTGGCGCGCTCCGCGCCAGACTCAAACCCCGACGCACGCTGAGCCGACAACTCCGCCTGAGCAGCCGCCGCCTGCGCAGCATTCACCACAGCACTAGACGGCTGATACTCCTCAGAATTCTCAATCATATCCGCCAGCGACACTGTGCCGTCCGTCGGCAAATCAAAAGTCCAGCTTTCGAAAACCCCGGGCGCCACAAGCTCAACCGTCGTCCGCCCCGGGTCAAGAGCACCAGTCCGAAAACGACCAGCCACCAACGGAACCTCACGACGCTCCCTGGTCACAATCCCCGTCGTCGCATTCGCACGCCGCGTCGCCGTCGAAAAAATAGTGATAGTGCCATCCGTCGGCTTCCAACCAATGTCCTTCACGTCACCGATTAAAACGGTCATGGCTCAACCTCCCCGTCCGGGACAATGTCCTCAATGTACGAATCCTCAGCGCCAGTGCCACCAACACCGACCTTGTTAGAAATGTGCTGCACAACCAGCCGGTTATTACGCGGCCCACCAAGTAGTCGCCTAGACCCGTGAATCCACGAAACTTCAATCTTCACCGTGTAACCCTGCTCCGGCACAACCACCGACGACGCGATATAGCTGGTCTTACTCCACACGTTCGCTTCCAGACCAACCTGCTCCGAATACAACGTGCCGTCCGGTCGGTAAACCCTCACAAACCACTCGACCGTGCCATTACCAACACCAAGCGCATTATTCCCATACGCCATCTGGCAGCGGATATCCCACAAGCCAGCAGACAAAAACCTAATGCCGTTATCGTGCAGCTCGCAGCCCTTCATCTCCCCAATCGATCGCGTAAACGGCATCACACCGTGGTTGTCGCCGAACTGCAGAAACCCGCCCTTAGCGTCCATATACGCGGAACCATAATCAAGCAACGGAGACAGCAACTCAAGCGTGTTCTTCAACGCCAACTGACCATCCTGAAACTCATCCGCCACGTGCTCCCAGCCCGCTGGTTTCCGACCCGCAAAAATCTGCTGCAGAGGCTTCACAATCTTCTCCTGCCCCCACTCATCAATCCGCTGGAACAAGTTCTTATTCACATCACCCCACGCCCGGTCAATCGGCTGCCGAAGCTTCCGCAAAACCGCAGCCTCATCCAAAGCCTGCAACTCAGCCAAATTCGACACCGAGTAGCCGCCCTCGGGCACACCCTCACCAGGAGCCGTCATGACTGATTCCTCCGATCAAGCGCCGCCTGCACCGCAGCCGCCTCCGCATCCGACAAGTTCGATAAATCAACCGACGGGGCAGGAACCTTCTCCTCATCCTCCACCGGCACCCAACGCACACCCGCCGACTGCAACGCCGCCCTCGGGTCAAGCACCTGCTTCAACTGCTGCAACTCCGGATGATGACGGAAACCACAGTCCCACAGGAACCTCGACACCACCGGCAAACACATCACCGGCAGAACCATCGGCGTGCCATCAGCCATCACCGGAAAAGACGCCAACGCCCATGCGAAATGCTGCTCCGGGTCGGCCATATCAGCCTTACGCTGGTCAATCGCCATTTATGACCACACTCCTAGTTTCTTAATCGCCTCAAAGAAGAAGCGGGACTGATTCAGCAGCCGCTCAATCGGCGCTTGGTCGGTGCGGGGGTCGCCTACGGTCATCGACCACTTCACCGGCTCACCACGAGAACCAGCCAGCACAAGGCCGCTGATTTGATGCACCTCGTACTGGCCGCGCGGCATGCCCTCCAGCGTGACGCCGACACGGTCACCGAGCCAGCAATGCCCCTGACCTTCAGTGCCGATAGTCCACGGCCCGCCCTCGAGGTCAACGGTGACTTTGGAGCGTGACCGGGTTTCCCAGAACGCCTGACGGAACGCCACCAGGCCAGACAGTGAATAACTTGTTTCTGCGCCGTCAGCCCAGCCCTCGTGGTAGTGCGACCACCCAGCCTTAGCCGACCGGAACGGCGACTTAATCGACCCGAACGCCAGGAAAACATCCTCGTACAGCGGTTTCAGCGCCGTGTCCGCGATTGCGCCGATGCCGTTCATCAGGAACACCGCGCCAATCAGATTTCCGACCAGCTGAATGTTCGCCGAGATGAACGTGTTCACCCCGGGCGCTGACCTACCGCCCGCGTTAATCTGCACCACCGTCGCCGGTTCCCATGTCCACGAGCCGGATTTCACCGGGGACACGTCTCCGTCTCGGAACACCACCCACGGCTGCGCCGGTTTCGTCCCCAGGAACTGCGACAGTGAGTACTCTGCAGGTTCGACCGGGTTCACAACATCCGTGATGACCTCATCGACCAGGTTGTCGCCCAGACGGGTGACCGTGCGCCACATGCCGCCGAAGATCGTGCCGCCGGTCGCCGTCTGCTCATACACACCGGACTTGTCCACGATGTCCACGACCAGCTGACCTGTCCGCAGCGGAAACAGATAACCCTTCGGCTTCGGGTCACCCTCAATCCACCGACGCGTGACAATCATCAACCCCGCGTCCTGCAGAATCGGCCGCGCCATCTCCATCCACGAATCAAACCGCGACGAAATAATGCACCACTGTGAGTCATCCATGACCAGCGAATCCGGCTGCACGAGAATCGGCCACAGGTGCGGGACAATGCCCTCCACCCACGTGCGCGGATCAAGCGGATTATCCGGCAGGTGCCAGAAGTTCCCGGACAAACGCATCAGATTAATGAACAGGGCGAGTTTCAGGGTGTAGCGGGACGGCCCGGCCAAAATGAATGCCTTCGGGAACTGCACCCCAGCAGGGAGGAACGGGTTCGGCCACACATGGATATGGT
The DNA here is from genome assembly GCF_001055995.1 of Corynebacterium sp. 239_CJEI. Lineage (NCBI taxonomy): Bacteria > Bacillati > Actinomycetota > Actinomycetes > Mycobacteriales > Corynebacteriaceae > Corynebacterium > Corynebacterium sp. 239_CJEI. The sequence continues at coordinate 5,825 of NZ_JVOW01000016.1, forward strand.
CGAGTTCCTTCACATCATCCAGGAACTTCAACTCGACATGCCGGGTGCCGTCCTCGTTCTTCACCAACGTGGCGGACTGCATGCGTCCACCCCAACGCGCACCGTCCTTATCCACCGTGATGTGAATATTCCGGGTCGGACGCTTATACACGCCCATAGCCCACAGCGCCAGGTAATGATCGTGCGGGAGTTTCACAAACCCGCCGCCAACATCATTCATCCGCCACTCGAAACTGAAGTCAATCTCGCCTGCGACAACGCCCCGGAAATTCCAGTCACCGTCCCACAGGCGAATCAGCGGGCGAACCTGCCTGCGGGCAACACGAGCAAGACGCTCATTCCGCAGCCGCTCCCACACCTCATCGAGGTGCTTATCCACCGCTTCGATAGGGTCACTTAACGCAATAGCCACACTGCATCACTCCAAACCGTACGGGCGCGACCAGCGGCGCACCTGCCTGACCTGCACCGCAGCGCCCGGCAGAGTAAACAACTGCCCCGCCGTGTACCCAACACTTTTTTCAAACAACTGGCCGATAGTCTTCTTCGTCAGCTTCTTTGATGCTTCCTGCACCCACGCGTACGCATCGGTCTGCCCGTCACCGTCCTTATCCTTATCCCGGAAGAACTGGAACATCTCCTGCAAAGCCTGGTCAACGTACTCCGCCAGCTGGTCGATACCGAGCATGCCCGGATCACCAATATCCAGCGGGGTCATAATCCGGGTGAGAATCTCCGCCGTCTTCGCCAGAGCGTCGGTGGGGATAGCGAACGGAATCTGCAGAGCCCGCCAAATGTCGTTAGTCCACGGCAGCGGGTTCACGAACACCGGCAGTTCCGTCTCCGTTGTCCACGGTGGCACCGGGTAGCAGAAGAACTGGCCGTTCATCTTCGCACCCCAGCTAGGGCGCTGGATGGACACAATCTGCTCCACCTCCGGGTCAGTATCCACCGCGACATCGACTCCGTAGGGCTGGAACGGCAGGGTGATAAGGCGGCGCTGGTGCTCGAACCCCGGATAGCCCTCGCGGGTTTCCCACGAAAAGTCCGGCAGAATCATCGAAGCCGGGCCCGTGAGCGTCCAGCGTAGCCACATGGGCTGGTCAGTCGGGTTGGATACGGTGACAGTTCCATTCCAGCGGATACCGTCGAAACGCCACACGTCGGTAACGTCCTGGTCGTACCACATCGGGTCACCGGCCTTCAGATGCATCAACATCCGCGCCGAACCCTTGAACTGTCCGCCCTTGCCCAGCTCCACCTCCGGAGTGGCGGACAGGCGACACGACAGCACACGCCGCCCAGATAAGGAAATGATCTCAATCTGCGCGTCCTCCGTGTACGACCACGCTTTTCGCCACTGCGAGTCCGCCCGCTGCCACGGACGCGACGGTGAGTCGAGGATAACCACCGGCAGCGTGACCTCACGCGCCTGGAACCGCAGCGCGTTGAACGTCGCACCGACCTGCGCCGCCGATGATGACCAAATCGTCTCCACCGGCGTATCCAGCAGGCCAACGTGCTCGTCCATCAGCCAGATGCCCATATCCCCGGCCTTGTCGCCGGAGATACAGAACTTCATGCCGTTAACGCCAATGACGTTGACCGTGATTTTATGCCGACCATAAACAGACAAGAAGCATCCTCCTACCTACCTAGGCCGAAACCGGCCAACTCACGGCGCTCCGCATGACGCTGCATCTCCAACGCCTCCTGCACCGAATGCACATTGATAACCGTCGTTGGGCCACGCAGCGAACCAGTTTGCTGCTCGCCCTGCGACTCCGACGCGCCGACGTTGCCACCACCAATCGGCATTTCATTCACCTTCGAGGACACCTGATTCACAGCGCTCGACACGGGGCCGAGAATGTCCTGGAACGGAGCCTCAACACTGCCGAACAGCTGCTCCCCGTACTGCAGGAACGCATCCGTCCACCCGGCCGCGACCTCGCCGGTGTACCACGCCGCCATATCAACGACCGGCTGGCCAACCATGTCAATCGCCGCAGTACCAACAGTGGATAACGCATCACCGGCAGAGCTGAACCCGGTCAACGCGCCCAGCGACCCCATAGCGCCACCGACAGCGGTGCCAATACCTGGCAACATCGCGCCAAGCGAACCGCCTACACCAGCGGCCATACTCGACGCTGCACCCGTCGCAGCACCAATACCAGCATCCAGCCCAGCACCGGCCAGGCCAACACCGGCCTTCGCACCGGTCAACGCCAACGTGCCACCGGTACGCACGGTTCCGGACACAATCTGGCGCGCTAGGTTCGGCAGCTGCTGGCGGATGTTGCCCATCGTCACACCCTGAATGTCCTTCAGGATGCCGCCGTGCTTTTGCCCATCCTCGCCGGTGCCGCCGTTGATGGCGGTGGTGAGTTCCTTCGCGAGGTCGCTGTTCATGGCGCTATCGGCCATGCCCTGCAGCTGTTCCCACTGCTCGTTCGTCAGAATCGCTTCCGGCTTCTTCGAGAAGTTGAACGCCGCAGCACCGTGCTTGAGAATGCCACCGTTGTCGTAGACACCGGCTTCAATCTGCTCTGGGCGCGTGACCGTGCCCTTCACATCATTCCGCCCGGTCTCCTGGTTGTAGGTGAACAGGCCAGTGTCGCCGTACAGCTGCCCCGCCCTATCCATCTTCGCCGCATACCGGTCAGGGAACGCGGAGCGCTGAACCTTCTGGGCAGCGTCGCCCGGCTCCATGCTCTGCCAATCGAACTTTGAGAGTTCGCGGTAGAACAGTTTCGCCGACTCGTAGGGATCCATGCGCTGCGCCACTGTGCCCCATGCGCCGTTGTCGCGCTGCTGGAACAGACCAACACTGTCATGGTCGGAGCCGACCGCGTCGTGCCGGTAGTTCAGCGACTCCGGCACGCTGTTGTTGGCATACATCTGCATCGGGTCACTAGACTCAACCAGCGCCGTCATCAGACCAATCTGCGCCGCATCCGCCGCGTCACCGGACGGGTTAAAACCGGAGTCAATCGCCGCACGGGAAATCTCGTACGCGAAGAACCCTGGCCCCCACTCCGGGACCTCCGGCTGAACGATAACGTCCCGCTCGCTCTCAGGGATCTGAGACAACTGCGGGTCGGCCGCAAGCTCCGTCGGAGTCATCGACGTAACAGCCGCGTCGTGGTTTTCGATAGCGTGCTGCTCCGCCGTCGACGTACCAGGATTATCGCCCTGACCGTACTTCTTATCGGGGCCGTTCCAGAACTTCGATGCGAGTTTCTGCGCCCCAATCAGCCACGACGGGATAGTGTCCGGCACGCCGAACACCGCCAGCGCGTCACCGACCTGGCCGGTCACCAACTCCTGCACCACCGAACCGGCGGCACCGGAGATAGTGGTTTCTCCGCCGAACGCCTGCGGCTCACTAGCCGCAGAGGTGTCCGGCATCGAGTCAGCCACATACGGCTCCGCCTGCTCCGCGTAGTAGGAGTTCACCGCGTCTGGGTTCTGCGCATACGCCGCCATCTGCTCATCCGGCGACAGGTCGCCAAGATCGTCGAGCTGCACGTCCTCAAACGCAGGGGCAACACTGATATAGAAGAACTCGTTGTAGTACGAATCATCTGCACCAGCGGCGCCACCGCCCAATTGGCCGTTACCGCGCGCGCCACCCATCTCGAAGTTCGTGCCGTCCGGCAGCGTACCGGAGGTGTGGCCACCAGCGGGGCCGCCATTACGGAATCCGATACGCAGGTCGCCGGGGCCGCCATGCCCGCGCTGGAAGCCATGCGACGAAAGCCACGAAGCCTCATCGCCGGTGAAGAACTTACGCGGGAACGGGTCAATGCCAACAGCCTTAGCTGCAAACGCCGACGCGGTACCGGAGCAGTCACCCCAGTTAGAGCCGCCGAAAACATACGGCGCACCTTCAAGAGGGCGTGAAGCGCCCTCGCCCTGCGCTAGGCGCATCAAATCGTCCTCGGTAGCAACCACGCCGCCGTCAGCGAAATTGGTTACATGCTGCGGGCCAAGGTTCCCAGAGTAATTGCCGTCATACGGGCGACCAGTCCGCTCATTAACCAGCTGGTATCCGAACCGGCCAGCGACCTCATCAAGAATCGCAGTGGATCGGCCACGCTTCGACCGAGCAAGCGGGATGTAAGCCTCGCCGCCGGTCTCCGGCTCAGCCCACACACGCCACGAACCAGCCGGGGCGATCTGCGCCACATGACGCTCACCACGGCGGCCACCGTTGGCGTACTGCTCCAACTGGTCGATACCGCCGTCGATGTAGGCGCGCATAATGCCGCCCTCAGCGTTGACGACGATACCGCCGGAGCGCAGACCAACCAGAGAACCAATCGCGGAGAACGACAGATTCTCGGACAGCCAGTTCTTTACACTCGACCATGCGGACTTCATGCCGTTCCACAGGCCGTTAATGATGTTCCGGCCAGCAGACACAAGCCACTGCCCGGCCTGCGAGAACAGGTTCTGAACCTGGCCTGGGAACTGGGATAGGCGGTCAACCATCTCCTGAATCTTCTGCTTGACCACATCAACGACGGTCTGCACAATATCCTTGAATGTCTGCCAGGCGTTGCCGACCATCTCCACCAGGCCGCGGAAAAAGTCCATCGCGGACTTAACAACACCCATGACAATGTCGTGGATGTTCCGCCCCATGTCAGAGAAGCGGTTCTTGATGTTGTCGAAATTACCGGTCAGCACGTCCGCCAACACGCCGACCAGGTTCTTCATGAACTCCCACACCGGGTTGACAATGTTCGTCCACACCGACATAAACATGTCGCCCATGAACTGCCACGCGGGGACAATCACCCCGTTGATGATGATCTGGAAAATCTGCCCCAGCAGGTCAACGCCGGTCTTGAAACCGTCGATAACCGGTTTGATGAACGTGTTCCACACGATCTGGAACGCCTGCCCCAGAAGGTCAAGCGCAGGCTTCGTGATGTTGTTCACCCACCACTGGATAGCGGTGGAAAGCATGTCGATACCGGCCTTGAAGAAATCAATGACTGGGCGAATCCACGTGTCGTAAATCTGGCTCATGGCGGGGCCGAGTTCAGCCCACTTCTGCCCAATCCAATCCACCGCAACACCGACAGCGTCCTTCAAGGTGGTGAACATGCCGCCTAGGTTGGAGTTCTCGCCGAAACCGGCGGAGAACAAGGACTTCAGGTTCTCCCACTTTTCGCCAATCCAGTCGAACACCGGCTCGATGTAGGCGGTGTACGCGTCCTTGAAGAACCGGGTGGTTGCGTCCCACGCTGTTTTCATGAAATCGGTGAACTTGCCCCAGATTTCACGGCCCTTTTCGGTCTTGGTGAAGAATGCCCACAGAGCGACACCAGCCGCCGCAATTAGGGTGCCCCAGCGAACAATTGGGTTCAAATTCATAACGAAGTTAAAACCGGCCTGAATGCCAGTCCACACCTTCGTGGCAGCACCAACGATTTTAATCTTCGTCGCCAGCTCACCAGCAGCCTTAGCCGTCTTGACCATCTCGACAAACTTCATGGCCTTGTACAGCGCAACAAACTGAGTCGCCGCAGCACCCAAACCGAGCGCCAGCGGCCCCAGCCACGTCGAATTATCCTGCACAAACCGGCCCATCGCCTGCATCTTCTCAGCAAACACGCGAGCCTTCTCCGACGCGGACTCCACCGCCGGGATAAGCACCCCCATCAACGCCTTACCCAACGGCTCCAGCGCAACACCCGCCTGCTGCTTAAAAAGATTCCACTGATCTTTGAAAGTGCGAGTCTGCTCCTCCACACCCAGGATCGTGTCACCCGTCGCACCGATAGCAGAATTCAGGTCATCGACGCTGAAAGCGCCGGTCTTCACCGCATCCACAAACTGGCCAGCGCCCCTAGTGCCGAAAAGCTTCGCGGCCATATCAATCGCCGCGGCCTCATCGCCCTTAGCCAGCAGGTCGCCAACCGCCTTAGTCGTCTCCTTCAAGGCTTCCGGCGCGTCCTTGCCCTGCTTAGCGAACTCCACCATCGACCTGCCCATACCCGCGATAGTCTTATTCGCATCCAGGCCAGCCTTATCCAGCAGACCAGTCAACGCCGCTGCGTCCTGCAAACTAAACCCGAACTCACGCAACTGTGGCCCGCCCTTGGTGACAGAGTTCGCCAGGTCATCCATCGACACGCCCGTCGCCTGCGACACCCGGAAAAGGTCGTCCATCGCAGCAGGCATGTCCTTCGCCTCGATACCGAAGCCATTCAGCGCCTGCGACGCAGCGTTAATATCGGCCTCAAACCCCAACGTATCCAGCGCCGTGAACTGCTTCGTCAGCGTCTCTAGCTCAGGGCCAGACACGCCGAGCCGAGTATTAAGGTCCGCGAGCGTAGACCCAATCGCCTTAATGTCACCATCAGCCGCCGGAAGCTCAGTCGCCACCCGACGCGCCGACTCCGCCAATTCATCAAACGCGGCACCCGACGCGCCCGTGCCAGCGCGGATAGTGCGATCCATCTCAGAGAACTGCTGCCCCAAGTCAAACGCCATATTCTTGATAGCCGAGAAGCCAGCGAAACCGGCGATAGCAGCACCGGCGGACTTCGCCACCGCCCCCAGCTTCCCATCAAGAATGCCCATACCATCGCCAAGTCCCTTGGCCGACTTCCCGGCGTTCTTCTGAGCCTCGTCAACGTCCTTCAACGACTGCTTATGACGCAGTTCCTTCGCGGCCAGCTGATCCGTTGCATTCTCAAGGTTCACCCTGGCCTTGCCGAGGTCACCCTCAGCCTTCGTCACCGCAAGATTCGCCTTATCAGCGTCCTTTTTCGCCTTCTCCAGCTCACGCTCAGCCCGCGCCGTCTCCTTCGTCCCAGCACCATAACGGTCACGAGTATCAATCACCTTCTGCTCAGCCTGCGCCACACCAGCAGCACCAGCCTTCGCCTTATCACGCGCCTCACCAACAGCAGCCTCAGCCGCACGCACCTTACCAGCAGCATCAGTAGACGCAATACGCGCCTGCGAAAGATTATCCTCAGCACGCTTCACCGCATTAGAGGTTGTCGACTGCCCACTACGCGCAGCCTCCAAGTCCTTTTCCGAGCGGGCAACACGCATAGAAGCGTCTTCATTCTTCGCCTTCGCAGTCGCCACCTTATTCTCGGCGGCGATAATCTGCGACGCGGACGCATTGCCCTTCGAGCGGATATTCTCCAGCTCCTGCTCGGAGACAGCCAGATCCTTCGCGGATTGCGCCTCATCACGGCGGGCGCGAGACAGAGCGTTAGTCGCTTGCTCGACCTTACGGGCAAGTGCCGTACCCGCAGACTCACCAGACTTAGAGAACTCCTTCTCGAACTCCTGCCCAGACTTACGCGCAGCGCCGGAGACCTCCTTCATGACAGTGGCGACAAAGCCCTTCATCTGCGCGTTAACGGGAACCCAAACGCCACCAGCCATGATCTTGACCTCCAGTGCCTAAAGTGAATCCAGGTACGCCGCAACCTCCTCAGGTGTGGCGTCCCCGAAGTCACCGAACTTCGATTTGTTATCTGTCTCCGACCACGGGAAACGTGGCCTATTCTCAGAAGGCAACTCGGCCTTCTTATCCCCCGCCGCGCGTGCCGCAATCACAGAGCCGCGCATTGTCTCCCACATGATTGCCCACAGCATGTCGAGGGTCGCTCCCCATTCCCTGCCGTCAGTGAGATGGCGGGTATGTGGGCCAGCGTCCGGCAACCCCTCAAGTAGGACCCGGAGTTTCCGCAGCGTTATCTCACGCCGGAAATACGCCGCTATCGGGTCCCACCCGTAGAACCGCTCAAACGCGGCTTCTAGCGCTTCCGGCGACGCGCTGCCCGACGCGAGGAGCGATTGCCACGAGTAGGGTTTCCCCCAACCTCATCGCGGGATTCGTTCATGTACTGGGTGAACACCATGAAGAACAGGTTCGATGTGCCGCCGACCTCAAGGAACTGGTCGTACTGCTCGGCGCCCATGTAGAACTCGGCGATGTCCGGGCCGTCCTCGAGGTCGGAGAGTTCGTCGAGTGCGTCATCGTCCAGCAGGATTGGGTCGCGGAACGTGAACGTCTTTCCCTGGAAGTCGAATGGGACCATGCCCTTTTCGGCTCCGGTGGCTTCTTCGCGCTGCTTCAGCAGTTCGTCGAGATTCAAGTTAGTCATGGCAGACCTCCAAAAAGAGTTAAGAAAAAGAAGTATGTGGTGGCAGACCCATTTACGCGGGCAAAGAAAAGAAAAAGGGGCGCGGGCCGGGTCTGCCACAAAACAACCCGCACCCCACCCCACGACGGCCGAGTACTAGGACGCGACCGGGATAGTCACCTGCTGCGACGCAGACAGGTTCTTCGAATCCTTCACGGTCACGGTCGCCGAAATGCTGGAACCAGAAACGGTAGAAACCGAACCGGAAATCTTGCCGGAGGCCTTATCAATCGACAGGCCAGACGGCAGACCAGTAGCCGAGAACTCGTACGGCTCCGTACCACCAGAAGCGGTGACGGTAGCGGTGTATGCCTGGCCCTTAGTCAGCTCCGGCAAAGTAGCGCCAGAGGACACCTTCAGCGCCTGCACACCATCAGTGGACTCACCGGTAGCGGCACGGCCACCAGAAGCCCACTCGGAGTTGAACTGCCAGTTCGCGGTCTTACCGACCGCGTCCGGCTCAGTGGAGCCGTAGTCAGCCTCAGAAGCCGGGTAGGTGTTGTAGGTGATTTCCAGGCCGACCATGTCGTCCTTCTTAAACACCAGGGAACCGCGCTCAGTGATCTGCGCATCGAACAGGGTCAGGCGCATAGCCTTGCCCTTATCGATAACGTCGAGGGACAGGAACTCGTGCGGGAAGTCCGGCAGGTTACCCTCGTAGAACTCGGTAACACCGCCCTCGTTGATGAGTTCGTCTTCGGTGACGCCCAGGAACTTCGCCAGGTTCTCAACCGAGGACTCCCACAGGGTCATCTTGATGCCCTTAACGGCCTTAGTGACGTCAACACGAATTGGGTTGACCTCCTGCCACGGGATGTACTCCTGCTTGTCCTCGTCGAAGGAAATCTCCAGGCCGTCCGGGGACAGGTAGCCAAGGTTCTTGTGAACCTCGGAATCGTACTTCTCGCCCAGTGGGACCTTCTTGGTGCCCAGTGCGGCGGCGCGGACAGCGCCGGTCATACCGACACGGGCATGGCGGGCATTGAAGCCCTCAAGGGTGGACTGTTCAGCCATTGCTGTTTCTCCTTAAAACTGCATGAAAAAAGCCACCCCGAGGGGGTGGCTGGAAAACGTCTTCTAGTCTTTGTCAGTGCGTGACCGTCTACCCGGTCACAGTGAGGTCAGCGACCACACCAATACGCTTCAAATGAGGGTTCATGTCCTCACGTGTCGCCATACGCGGGCAATCCACAGAGGTAATGCTGTTCTCGACCTGGAACGGCAGTTGATGCAGCGCGGCGCGAACCGCGTCACCAATCGGCGTCGCCTCCAGGCGCGACCTGCCGAACACGTCCACGTCGAGAGCAATCATCTGCTGGATAGCGAACTCGCCCTGCCACGGCATGACCTCCCCGCCAGGCAGCAGGTCAATCACCACACACGGCAGGTTCTTCGCCAACTCACGGTCAGGCGGCAGCCGGTCGGCTACCCACACATCGTCACCGAGAACCTGCTGCACAGACTCGATAACCTGCATGAGAATATCGGCATCGTTCATCGGCGCACGCTCCTTCCAGCCCGGCGCATAATCCCAATGGCCTTCACCCGGTCATCGTCCGCCACATGGGCTGTGACGTTGACACCGAAACGCCCAGACGGGATATACACCTGACTGATGGACACGTTCGCGTCGACCTTCGCTTTCGCGAACTCACGGCGGGCAACCGCAGCGATCTTCGCCGCCCTGCCCTGCACCGCGCCCTTCACACCAGGCTGCTGCATGACCTCACGGAACATCTCATCGAAATCAATATCAATCTCCGGGCTACCCATTGGCCACCTCCAGCTGTAGGGACGTGTGGCCGTGGGTGCGGTGCCACCAGTCGGCGCGGTCACCGACGATGTCGCAGTCACCGATACCCGGCACGCGGATACGCTGTGTAGCCGACACGTCCAGGAACTGCCCCGGCGGGCAAATCAGGCGGAAACCCGACTGCACGAACACGCGGCGGCCGCCAGCGTCATCCTCGAACCTGCCTGCGGGCTGTACCTCCACACCGAACGGCACAGGCTCAACAGCGGCGGGGTTGTCATAGTCAAGCTCATCGCGGCCATACCCCGGCCTAGTGCCCGGTGTGACGATCTCAACTACGGTGTCGAACACGACGAAGCCTCCGTTCCGGCCAGGATGGGGCACCAGGGAACCGGCCACGCGCCGTAGCGTGCTGCACCAGCCCCAAATCGAACCGGTGCTTATCAGTCAGCACCAGCCCACCCCACGCACTACCATTCACATCCGAGTAAGTGCCGGACTCGGTGATGTCGCCGGCGGTCACCGAGTACTGGCGATACCCAGCACGGTCACCGACCAGCAGCACCGCCGACACCATCTCGAACACGACACGGCACACGACCGCTTCCAGCCAGTCAGAGCGGGCAATTTCCTCATCGAGGTTCATGCCAGCCCTGCCGAACTCGGCGGCAATCATGTCGCGCGCGTCCTGGAGTAGTAGTTCGGCGCGTTCACGCTCCCCCGGCTTCAGGGCGCGGGGGAACCGCGCTACGAAACCATCAATCAGCATCGTTCACCACCTAACCGACGGCGGCGATAAGCTCCGCCTTCGTCATGCCCTTAGGGTCTACGCCCTTCGCGGTCGCGTAGGCTCTCCACGCATCCAACGCCGCGGCTTTACGTGGACGCTGCGGGGCACCACCAGCGGGCTCCGGTACAGCCTCGGCGTCGGCCTCCGGCTCACGCTGACGCTCCACGGGCTCACTAGGCTTCGGCGCGCCTGTAACAAACACACCCCGCCCAACAAACTCCGCAAACACACCATCGTCAACCTCAACGACCTCACCGGCAAGACGCAGACGGTCACCAGGAAAGCGAATCGACTTCGCCAACGTGACCTTACGCATTACTCAGTCACCAGGCCTGTCAGCTTCACAATCGACTTCGGGCCATCAACCGCGAAACCACGGCGGTGAGTGTAATCCGAACGCCACGACTGGTTAGCGCCACCACGACCAGAGTTACCGCGCTCCTCGTAGAACTCGGAAACCCACTCCGGCTCGCGCTGCGCCATGAAACCAGCAGTCTGCTGCTGACCCAGGTACGCCTCACCCTTCGGGACGAAGAACGACTTCACGATCTGAACGTTGCCGAAAATAAGCGGCTCATCAGAGATGCCGTTGAACAGCGGGTTAGCGTGCGCCATGTCGCCGATGTACAGCTTCTGAACCTCCGGATTACGCTTCAGCAGATTCAGCGTCATCGGGTGAATCAGCAGAACATCAGGGGTGTAACCGAAGTAGTGGCCGTCGCCGTCCTCGGCGCCGAGGACAACCTCGGACGCGTCCAGGAAGTCAGCAGCCGGGTTAGCGTCGGGCTTATCCCACGCGGTCGTAATCTGGTGCTCCTGAATCTTCGCAGCATTCAGAGCCTTCAGAGCGTCACGAGCCTGCGCGCGAATAATCGTGTTCGTGCGGGCCTCCAGCTCACGACGGACAGCGTCCATGTCGTTGTCGTTACGCTGCTCCCACGAAACACGAATACCGATACCAAGCTTCTCGATTGCAGCGGTCTTCAGCTCGCCAGCGGTCGGGTCAGAAACCGGAATCTCGCCGTACTCCGCGACGTTAGCAACATCGTCTTCCAGGAAGTTCGGGGTTGCCTCACGGAAACCAATGATGTTGGAGTTCACGGTCACGTCACGGAAAAAGACGCGCTGGAACTCCGCGCCGTTGAGCTCATCAAGAATGAGGTCAGGCATGAAATGCGGGTTAGACAGTGCCTCTTCGACGGTCAGGCCGGAAAGCACATCAAAAGCAGAGTTATGAACCTCAGCCATATTAAACAATCTCCTTTTCAGGTTAATGCGCTACCGGCTAGGCAGACGCAGGCAGACCATTGAGAACAGTCAGGACACGGTCACCCTCGCCAGCGGCAACAGCGACACCGACCTTCACCGTGCCAGTAGCAGCGACCTCACCGTTAGCCGCCGCGAACACAGCGGCACCGGCCTTAATCTTGGTGGCATCACCACCAGCGACCTTCAGCTTCACCGCGGCAACACCGTAGTGAACCGCAATGTTGGTCGGCAGAGTGGTCAGGTTCGGGTCGGCCTTCTCGGTGACCGCGCCGAACACAGCGCCCTCAGCGCCAGCCGGCTCGACCTTGCCCTCAGCGTTGACCTTCACGAGAGTGAACTTCTCCAGCGCAGTTGCAGCCGGGAAAGAAATCGGGCCCTGAACAAAAGTAGGGTTCGACATGAATTCCTCCTCTAGGAATCAGTGATTGTTACTTCTTGCCCGACATGCGGGACTTAGACAGAGCGCGCAGCTCCTCGGCAGACCGGACACCCGGCTCAACGTCAGCCTCCGGGTCAACGCCGTAGCCATTTTCCTTACGGTTAATGATCGGCGGCAGGCTACCCCAACGCTTTTCCGCGAGTTCCGGGTCATTGAGGTATTCCTGGGCGCATGCGGCCTTCATTGACGCGAGCGCAATGCCCTTACGGACAAGGTTGCTGGCCCATGCGTCGGCCTCCGCCTTCAGGTTCGCCTTACGTGCCTCTTCACCGGCCTTCGACTGCGCAGTGAGCTCATCGAAGTAGGCGCGAGGAATAGTCACGTAGTTCTCGCCCGCGAACTCAGCACCATCCTCAGACGGAACGGCCGGCTCCGGAGCGGGCTCGCCCTCCGCATCGTCCTCATCGTCCTTATCGACGGCAACGACAGTTACACCAACGGTCGCAGACTCACCAGACGAGAAAGCGATAACCAGCTCGGCAGTGTCATCAACAGCCACCGCGTCACTAGCGCGGACAGTCACCACCCCGGCCTCGTCAGCCTCCGCAGTGAAACCCTCACCGATAGACGGCTCAACCGTCAGACCCTCCGGCAGTTCAGTGTCCGGCTCAACCACAACCTTGCCGGTCGGGTTCACCTCCACCTCATCCGGGTAGGTGACGGTAATCGGCGCGTTGACCTCAACCGCTTCATTAAAAAGGCCGGACAGCTTCTCAAGAAGCATATCCGGCTCAACACCCAGTTCCTGGGCAAGATTCTTGACGCTATCCACAGCGTCCTCCTTCCGCCCATCACTGGGCATCGGTTCATTAACACCAGGCGATTCCCGACCGCCCAACATCTTCGGCGGCGGGGCCTCAGCCCGACACGAGTACCTAGCGCGGATACTCGACGCGGCCACCGGCTCAACCGGGCGGCGCGCATCCTCAATCACATCGACTAGGCCAGCCTGCAGCGCTTCCTCCGCCGTGTACCACGTCTCCGCGCTCATACGGTCCAGCCATTCATCGACATCACCGCCAGCCTTCGCCGCATAAATACCGGCAAGCTTCACGTCCTGCCGCTGCAGGTCAGCAATCGCCTTCTGCATATCGTCAGAATTGCCGACGTTCATAGTCCACGCCTTATGGATCATGACCTCAGCATTAGGCCGTGAAATGACAGTGTCGCCACCACCAACCGCTATGAATGACGCCGCCGATGCCGCCAGCGACTCAATAACAACGGTCACATGGCCGGGGCACGCGCGAAGTTGGTTCATAATTGCAATGCCCTCGTACACGTCACCGCCTCCACTGTTCACCCGAACTGTCACATCGTCGGTGATGCCGTCTAGCTGCTCGGCGACTGCCTTAGCGGTCACGTCGCGGCCAATCTCGCCGAAAATACGAACCTCAGTCACTTACAGCACCTCGTTTCGTTCGTTCTTTAATCCATGAGCGCAATATCTCGTCAGCGTCACGGACAACATAGTTCGCCATAGGCTCGCCCGGCGGCTCCGGTTCCGCAGTAGGCGTGAGAGTCACACCAAACTTCTCCTCAAGCCCCTGCCGGAACTTCTTACCCGCCAACGCATCCTCAAGCTTCTGCTTCGGCGGCATCGAGTACACGCGACGCGCGTGCTCCTCCAAATCCTTATCCGGCAGAATCACACCATCACGAACCAACGTCGCCAAGTCCTGCGCCGTCAGCTCCTTCTTCGACGCGATAGGGTCAAACACCAGCCGCGGGCACAAACCGCCATGCTCAGGGAACGCCGCCTGAACCAAGTCCTCGATAACGTGCTGCGTGAACACATCCGCAATCCACTCCGCAATCGTCTGCAGAGACTGCACGAACAAATCAGACTGCGTCTGCGCCAGCGCGTACGAGCCACCCTTGCCCTCAAGGTTCAAGAAATGCGCCAGAACAGCCTTAGCAATCTGCGAATCGTGGTAAGCAATCGCCTCACGCGGCGACACCAACTGCCCAGACACGCCCTTCAACTCCAGCTGCGCACCAGCCGGGATAGCCGCACCCGCATACTCACCCGAACGCAGCCGCTCCGCGACCTCCTGCCCATACTGCAGATCAGCGTCCGGGTCAATCGCCAACTCAGAACCGCGATACACCGGCACACCCATGCCGTTGCGGTCAAGGGTTGTGAGTTCCTTACGAAGAAGCTCATCTTTGAGGACCCAGTTCTTATACGCGGGCCGGAGAACCGACTGCCCAGTCCACTCCGAGCACTGATCCTCGTACACGTAGGCGACCAGGTCATCGACGCTGACCTTCGTGGCCTTCAGGCTGTACCGCCCAGTGTCGTAAGCGCGCTGCTCAATCGAATCAAGGCCACCGTCCGGTGCGACATTAATCTTCGAAATCGTACCCGGCCAACGCGGCGCAAGCTTCACCAAGTGCTCCCGCCCATCCTCGCCCGGCTCATAAACCTGCTCGAAGAACATGTACCCATAGACAAGGCACTTCAACGCGTCCTCAAGATGCTTCTCAAAAGAAACCCGGCCACGACGCGGCGCAATCGGCTTCGTCGGCGACTCACCCACAACCTGCAGCCGTAAATCCTCCGCGACATGCGCCACAACCTCATCCGGAGCCCCGTTAGCGTCAAGACGCCAACCAGCACGACGAATCGGCAACGTCACCGCACGAATCACCGACTTAACCTGCGTGTCCTCACGCAGCATCTTCGCAAACACGCGAGCAGACTGCGGAAACTGAAGGTCTTTATTCTCCTCGGTCAAGTAACGGTTACGAACCGCCGACGCATAACCAATCTCACGTCGCTCATCACTAGCCACAGCGCATCACCTCCTAAAACGCCATCGTCTTAACCCGCTGCCTAGCCACAACAGGCTTCGCAGAACCAACAAACCTGGTCTTCCGCTTCACATCCACATGCTCCGGCGGCGCAAACTCCACCAACCCCCACACAGCAAAAGTCGCAGCCACCAACGGCTCAATCGAACCCGCCTGCTTCGACAACGCACGACCACCACCATGCCCCGTCCGGAACACAGCCGACTTCAACGCCTCCACAAACCGCGCGTCACCATCATGCGTAATCTTCCCCTCCGCAAACAGGGCCAGGAACAACTCACACGCCGCCGTCACAGACTTGAACGACATTTCCGTAGGCTCCACGCCCGCGTCATTCAAACCGCGCACAAGCGTCGACGACGGGCCCTTAGGATCCAAAAGAACACCCAGCGGGTCATTCTTCTCAACCCCAGACACCACCACGCTGATAGTCTCCGGCCGGTCGAACTGCAAAAGCGGATTCAACATCAAATGAAAACCCGTCGTAGTCTTCACCGCCGCAACAACCGCAACGCGCTGCCCATCCGGGTCAACATCCACCGCCACACACGAATCACCCGCAGGCACCGGGGACGGGTCAAACCTGCCGCCCCACACCTCCGGGTCCAACACGTACTCCTGTGTTTCCTCACCGTCACGCGGCACCCAATTACCACGCGCCAACGTCTCCACCATGAACTGCTCAAGAAGTAGCTCACTGTTCTTAGCCGTCCGCGCATCAGACTCAATATCCGCCAACTGCGCACCAAACCCAGAATCCACCAACGACGGATTACACCGAGCCCACGTCTCCGGAGCAAACGGGTCATCATCCTCCGCCGGCGACCACTCCTTAAACATCACGCCAGGCTCACCATCAATCCCGGCCCAACGCTTCGCCGACATCACCGCACCATGCAGATGCTCAAAACGATTCACCGGCGACGAAATAAACAACGTCTGCGCCCGCTCACGAGCACGCGTCAACTTCGACAACGCCGCATACGTCTCATGCGGCAAATCAAAACACTCATCCAACACAAGGAAATCCACCGACAAGCCACGGCCCGTCTTCTTCGTACGCGTACGGAAATACACGATCGCACCATTCGGAAAGACAATCGACTCCTTGCCGTTACCCGTGGTCTTACGAGGAACCCCCTCATACTCACCGACCCACCACGCCATGAGCTCATCGTTAGCCTCAATGACCTCCCACAGGCGCTTCTGCGCATCAATCGCCGTATCCATGAAATGCGCCGTATGAAAAAGAGTCTTCTCACCAAACAAGAAAATACCCGCCAACTCGCGGGCCACAATCACGTGGCCCTTCCCGTTCTGGCGGGCAACGACGCCAACGACCTCACGAGCAGACCAGCTATACGTCCCAACAACAGTCGGCCTACCCAAAGCGTCCTGGGTGACCTCAACCGGCCTATCCGTAATGCACATATCCCGCAGCATGTCCTCCTGCCACGGGTACAACGTCAGCCCGCAGAACTCCGCGAACTGAACCGCCAACTCCCCAGCGTCGTAATAGCCCTCGGGGATTGACGAAAGCCTAGGCTCTTGCACACCAATCAATGCCACAACAGCCACCGCCTTCTACTGATTCATAATCGCCTCGTACCGGGCATCTGCGATTCTTTGAAAATCGTCTTTGAGGCCTGGGCGCGAGTAGATAGTGTTCTTTGCCCTGGCGCACGCCAAACAATTGCGCCAACCGCGCTTATAGTCGGCAGGCTTCAAATTCGGCTGAACAAGAAGGTGCCCACGCGGACACTTTTCTTTTTCATAGTTGTAGTGATTCCCATGAAGCACTCGGTCTTTCGCATTAGCACTTCTGGTATCCCACCGCAGATTCTCCGGTCGGTTATCGTCCGGAATGCCATTGTTGTGGCACGCGTCGTAATTCTCCGGCCTTGGCCCCACAAACGCCTCAAGGACAAGCCGGTGTACCCAGTGATACTTAGGCTTCCTGTCCTTATGGAGCATCACACGGATATGGCCGTTGTGATTCGTGACCGTTCGCAAGACCTTGCCTTTAAACTTCCGGCCATTGGCTGCGACCCTATCCAGGCTCCGGACACGGCCACGGTTACTCACCTCATACAGCCCCTCATATCCGGCAATCTGCTTCCAAACTTCCTGATTGCTAATATGGCTCACAGCCATTGTCACGCTCCTATCGTGATCAAATGGTTAAGCCCGGGCCGGTGCTACCAACACCAGTCCGGGCTGCTCTTTTTCCTGCTTCTAATCACACAATCTTCGGCTCAAACTTCCGCAACCCAGACGGGCCACTGCTCTTCTGCTCACCAAACAAATCAGGACGCGACCGAACCCACCCACGCAACTCCGCAGAACACCGCGCCTCAACCTCCGTCGCCGGATGAGGACGCCCATCAACCACACAACCCTCTTCCTCAAGAACAAGGCGGGCTTCCTTCAACCGGTACGACAGTGCTGCCACCGTCTCCACAGCCACACGATCGAACGCCGACACCGGCCGACCGCCAGTAAGTTCCTTAACCTCATCAGCAAGCGACATATTCAACCCCTTGAACACTAGAATTTGATGAAAACAACACGAGAGAGAGACAAGCGAGAAGGCGGGATGCGAGAGGTCGCGGAAACCCCACGTCCTTAAGATTTTGTGGGGGTTTACTGTGTAGTTGTCACTACTGTCTAATACGTGGGTGGGGTTACCAGGTGAAGGGGGGTGGGGTGGGTTGTGCTGTGGGGCGTTGGTTGTCTCTGGTGCCGTCGCCGCGTTGTTGATTGCAGGTTGCGTGCAAGAGTCGGTCTGCGAGGTTGTTGTGAGCTCCGTATTGACCGAGAGCGCGTGAGTGGTCTGCGTGCAAAGGCCGTTGGTCCCAATTGAGTTTCGCATCGCGGTACATGGGTTTGCCGCACCACCAGCAGGGTGCGCCGTCGGTGTGGTTGTGGAGGAGGCGTGCTCGGGTTTTGTCGTGTGCCCAACCGCGGCCTTGTTGGGCTTTGGTGAGTTTGCGGTATTGCATGGGCTGGGCTCCTGGGGTTTGGTGGGTGTGTGAGGGCTTGAACCTCATGGATCAGCGTGTGCTCGCCACTGTTGTGGTTGGTTTATGGCTTGCTGATTGCTCACCTGTTGAGTCACACCCTTTGTGTGCATCGTGTTGTTGATGCTGAATGTTCTTCGCGTTGCGTTGTCGTGTTGCTTCGCTGTTGTGCTCGTGTCTCTTTGCCATGCTTGCTGCTGTGCTCACTGTCGCTTGCAGTGGTGAAGGTTCTTCGCGTTGCGTTGTTGCGTCGCTGAGCTCAGCGTGTCCGTGTCGCAGCGTGCTGTGTTCGATGTCGTTGCTGTTCGCTTCACGGCTGCTGCTCTTACGCTATTGCTTGGCGCTTATGCTGCTGTACTGTGTTCGACATCGTTGCAGCGATGCAATGTTCTTCGCGTTGCGTTGTCGACTTGAGTGGTTCGCGCGCCCCATGCATGCCCCTGCGCGCCGGTGGTGCCCTGCCCTGTCCCGTGGCCGGTTGTGGCTGGGGTGTGGGTGTGGGCGCGGTGGTCGCGCAGGGGATGGGGCTTGGTAGCCCCTGGGATGTTCCCCCTTCCTCGCGGGCTGTTTAGCGTCGAGGGGGTGGGGGTGTTTTTTGGTGGGCATAAAAATAACCCCCAGGCCCTCATCCTGGAAGGTGGATGGGGTGGGGGTTCATTTCATGCTTACGAACAGTATACACCCTGAAGGTGGTAACTGTGAAGTCTTGTCACCACATTTGCGGGGGTTCGGGCACGGGGCGGTTGCCAATGTTGTACGGCATGGCCACTGCCTTCATGGTGGTTGTGTAGTCGAGCGGGGTGGTGTCGAGTTGGTGCTGGTGGTTGAGGATGTGCCGGGCGATACGGGCTGCGTCCTGCCTGGCTTCTTCTTTGGTGTAGCAGTCAAAGCCAGAGGGGATGGGTTGCCACATCCATGACAGGTCGGTGTCTACGCTCATGGCTTCGATGCTACCTGTTGGATGTCGGTGGCTTTGTAGATGCGGCGGTTTCCGATCTTGATGGAGGGGAGTTTGCCTGCGCGCCACCAGTTGCGGATGGTGTCGGCGGGTACGCCGGTGGCTAGGCACATTTGTTGGGCTGTGCCTGCGGGTGGGTGTTTCACTACTGGGTCGAGGGTTTCTTCGAGTAGTCGTGCGTGGTTGATGGTTTCCTCCACTGCGCTCGAGCCTTCTTGCCCGGTTTGCATGTGCCACCACACCTCGGAGTCTGCCCACATGCACCCTGCCAGGTGCTCATGCTGGTTGCTGAGCCACCCGGCCATGCCCTGCACTGTGGGCACGGGCTTGCCGTACAGCCCGCCGGTGTCTGCACGCACCTGCCTGCAGGTGGTGCGCAGAACCTCCTCGATGGTGAGTTTGAGGTCGAGCCAGGTCATCGACAGCGGGGGTTTGGAGCGGGGCAGACTGGGGGCTTTGTATGCGTCGGTCTGATTACCGCGTGCGGGTTCGAGGTGCTGGTCGAGCAGCGGGGCGAGTCGTTGGATTGTTGAGAGTGCTTGCAGGTATTTATCGGCGAGCATCTGTTCCAATGTTGCTTATATCTTCCCTGCTAGGCAATGGTTTATCTCATCTATTTTAGCATGAGAGTTCTACTCTGCTGGTCTCCATTGTGTGCGTAGGCGTTCCTCATACTTGCCGATGAGTCTCTGCTTCATCTCCTCCGCTGCCTCAATGGCTAGTTTTTCCGTCCAGCAGCTGTTCCTGATTGCGTCACTGGGGGTGTCCGCTCCGTCGAAGATGGCTCGGATGGTGCTGGCGTGCCCGTTGTGTCGGTATTGCACGTCGGTTCCCCAGAGTTCGATGCGCCCAATGGTGGGTTGCCACCCGGTTTCTCCGAGTGGGTTGGTGAGTTTGATGGCCCCGCATTTCGCGTCGTAGAGGTCTTTTTGGATTGAGGGCGGCGGGTCGAGCGGCGGGGTATTTCGTCGTGGCCCGTATTCAGTCCATATGTATTCTGCTGGAGGATCGCAGGCGACTCCGATGTTTTCGAAGTGGTAGGTGTCGCCGTAGTCCGGGCGTGGGGCTAGTTCCTCCTGGGCGGGGGCTGACTCCTCGGGGGTTGGGGCTGGTTTTCCGAATAGGTTCCACATGGTGTTAGTCCTTTCCTGTGCTGCCGAATCCTTGCTCGCCCCCGGTCGGTCTCGTTTGTGGTCGGCTGCGCTTACTGCGGCTCCCAGGATGGTTGCTGCGAGGGTAAGCGCGCCCACGATAAGGGCGGGGGTCACTGGTTCTCCTGTTCTGTGATGCGGGTTGTGTATTTGTCGTGGTTGGCTCGTCGGGCGATGAGTTGTGCTTCCAGCCAGGTGTCTACTGGTAGGGAGCGTTCAACCGCGCCGGTGCGCTTATCGATGAGGTGAACCTCAAACGTGGTCATTGGGTCTCCTAATTCGCTTCGCATACCCAGTCGTGGCGGACTTGCTTGGTGGCTGGGTCGTATCGGCTGGACTCCCGATAGACGGTGCCGGGGCCGCAATGCACGGAGTTGTCGGAGTTTTCTATCAGCTTTCCTATCCCGAATAGCAGCAGGGCTACGAGCACTACTGCGATGACGGTGGCCGTTACGGGTTGTTCTTCATCGGTTCCGAGCCACAATGCGAATATGCAAGCGCCGATGTAGGCGACGATTACGACGGCTGCTAACAGTGCGCCGATTACGGTCATGGTTTCCCCTTCCGGGCTTGTGTGTCTGCGTAGTCGTAGGCTTCACGCCAGGTTCCGAACAGTCGAGACTCAGCGATATAGCCGGTTGGTCGGTAGGCGGTGGCTGTCCATGTCCTTGTGTTGACACCTGGGATGGTGGCTGAGACGTGGCTGTCTACTCGCCACCGTGGCTTTGCTGTTACTTCCCAGCCGACGTACAGGTTGAGGGCGTAAAGGCATACGCGGATGTCGTTGAGACTCACGTCTTCGCGTCCGGCTTCGATGTCATTAATTAGCGGCAGTGGTAGGCGTGTGGCTGCTGCTAGTTCGGTGCGTGTCCAGCCGCGTTCTTCGCGTCTGGCTTTGATGGTGGCACCTATGCTGTCGAGGTCACCGACACAGATCATTGGCTGGCCTCTTTTCGTGCTTCTACGCGTGCGTCCTTGATGTATATAAGCGCTTGGCACAGCGCCGATAGCGAGGAAAATGCGG
Organism: Corynebacterium sp. 239_CJEI; assembly: GCF_001055995.1. NCBI lineage: Bacteria > Bacillati > Actinomycetota > Actinomycetes > Mycobacteriales > Corynebacteriaceae > Corynebacterium > Corynebacterium sp. 239_CJEI. Next base: position 27,235 of record NZ_JVOW01000016.1, read on the forward strand.
CCTGCCCGGTCGGGTAATCGTTGCGTTCCACAGCGGCGTGATAGTCCTTGATGTGCGGGCCTTTTTCGCGCTCGATGAGGTCTTCTACGCGGTTGAGTGCGCCTTGCCACTTCCGGCGCTTGTCCTGCTCTGCGGCAAGCGCGGCACGGAGCCGGGTGTTTTCTTCTTCTAGGGCGCGCACCTGGTCAGTCAGTCTCATTGTCCGTTCCCCCACCGGATTACTCGTGCTTTAGCGAGTGACTGTACTGGGGTCGGATACTCCTCCCCCGCCCCACGCCAAACGCTGTCCTTCTTGACGTACACGCCTTTCGGTTCAACCATGATTTCGGCGATGGTTCCCTCGGGCGCGTCGTTGAAATCTTTGACGGTGTTGAGGGTCGCCGGGTCGAACGTGAGGTGTTCAGGGTGTTCATAATGTATCTCCGCGCCGTCCCTGAGATTGTCGTTTCGGCAGGCTATCCGCACGTAACCGTCATCGTTAGGCTCGCTGGAGACAATGATTCCGCGCCCGTATGTCGGGTGCGTTGCCCAGCGGCCGAACAGCGACTCCTGCTCTGGCCCTGGCTCTGGTTGCTTGTCCTTCTCCTGCTGTTCCTTGAGTTCTCGGAGGCGGGTCTTGAGGTCGGCGAGTTCGCCCTTAGCAAAGGCGAGGGCATCTTCTGCGCCTTCAATCTGCGTCTCAAGATCTTTGATACTGGTCATTGGTTCTCCTGGTGGGTGGCGTATCGGATGGCTTGCTGCCAGGTGCGTAGCAGCCGGGTGGTGTACATCATCTGGTTGAGTTCTTCGCAAAAGTAGTCGGTGGTGACGGCCCAGCAGTCTTGCCCGGCTTTCCACACACGGGGCTTAGGCGGCCTGGTCATTGCATGTCCTTGGCGTGTTGGATGAGGGCTACGGCGAGGGCTTCCAGGTCGCATGCGCGGGGTTCGGTGTATGGGAGCCAGGCGGTGCCGAGGTCACCCGCGTCGAATTCGGTGCCGTCATCGTCAGGGAGCTCAATCACGTGGTTCATCGTCACCCTCCTTGATGTGGATTACGGGGCTGACATAGCGGATGACTGGGCGTTCATGATCGCGGGCTATGCGCGCTGAGACGTCGTCTGTCCCCCACCAGAAGATGTGGCCGTCTTCCGTCCAATGCCCCCATTCGACCTCGTACCCATCCGGTAGGAGTCCTGGTTTGAAAGTGAACGGTTTTGGCCGATTCTCAAAGTCCCGGTCGTGAAGCTTCTGCACCTGTTCAATGAACGGGTTCCACACGTCCGGGTCTTTGGTTTCGGGCACCACACCAGATGAGCCACCATACATTTGAGGGTCGCGGACTCGGCAGATTCCCTGTTTCACCCCGTCTAGGATGGCTTGTTTCGTCTCGTCGGTGAGGTAGGTCATTTGCTCGCAGTTGAGGTATCGGCGAGCTTGGTTGGCGTCGTTGGTTGCGAATTCGATAGCGCTCATAGTGGTGCTCCGTTCACGATGTGGTTTGCGGCTTCGCCGAGGTAGCCGATAGCGAAACCGGGGTCAGTGAGTAGCTGAATGATGATGTCGATGGTCATTGTTCTTCTCCTAGTGGCTGTCGGTAGGTGGCGTAGCGCTTCACGATGCGCTCGCGGGGGTTGAGCTCTTCGCCGTCGATAAGCGGGTATTCTTCCGACCATTCCGCAACTCGATGCCACGGGGAATCTGGGTTGGGTTGGTATTCGACGGTGTACTCGGTGCGCATTTCAAGGATGGTGGTTACCGCGTCGACGACTTCAGAAATCCAGGTAGTGGGTTGGCCTTCATTGGCCCAGCGGTCGACGATGACCGCAGCTTCTTCTGGTGTCACTGTTCTTCTCCTTCTAGTGGTTGTGGTGCGGTGACGTAGCGGACGGCGATACGTGCGTCGATTCGGTGCGTTTCGCCTGTGTCCTCGTCAGTGAGGGTGATTTCGGTCTCTAACCCTGGAGGCGGCAGTTCCTCTGTCCATTGGGAAAGTGTGATCCATTCATCGGAGTTTGAGGCCTTGCCCTGTATTGCGTATTCGGCGGTCATTCCTGCAATCATTGCGGCCATGTCCGGGGCGGCAGCCATGAGGTTGAAGTTCCGCCCGGATTCATAAGCGTCACTATCGAAGTCGGTCTGCTCCGCAACTTGGTTGCCGTTATGGGTGGTTACCTGAAAATCGACCACAAGTTCTGGGTAACACGGTTCTTCATACGTTTGCGTATCGAATCCCCACGGGCCGGGTGTGGTGCCTTCGAGTAGTTGGCGTGCTTCTTCTGGTGTCATTTGGTGCTCCTAGTCGTCGTGTTCTTGGGGTGTTTCCCAGGGGCCGCAGCAGTTCTGTGACCATCGGTTGCAGGTGGCGCATGGGAAATCAGTGTTTTCCTGGCTCATTGGCTCCCCTGTCGCGGTCATTAGTGAATTCGTTCGGGCATCTCCTCTAGTCCGAGGGTGTCCAGTAGTGGCTTCGCTGGGGTGATGGGGAGCGGGTAAGGTTAATCCCGACGGTCCCCCTGCAAAGCCTCTCCGTGGATGCGCAACCAGGGGTCCTTGTTTTGATGGTGGGCAGTCTCCAGAGGGGTGTGTAAGATTAATTTCAACCGCACCCCCAACGCCTCTCAACGTATGCGCCTCTTGGGGGCCCTTTTGTTTTTCAGGCTCCCTTTTTTGCCCCCTAGCGTGCTCGTAGAGCGACCAGGACAGACCGAGCGCCACCCATACCCACATTCCGAGGTTCGACGGCTTAAATCGGCTTCTAGGCGACATTAGGAATCTCCTCCCCCGGTTCGACATGGATCATCACGCCCGGTTCCTCTGCCGTGCCTGCGCGTCGTTTCACAACCAGCAGGCGGGTCACCTGCGAATCATCCTCGAAACACACGCCTGTCAGACCGTCGAGGACAGCGCGCGCTAATTTGTCTGCGTCCGGGCGGGCACACATCGTCAGCGGTGCGGACTTCGGCATGGCCTTCGGCCTCGGCATCAAAAACGTGAGTTTCACCGACACCGGCCCGTTCAACGACTGGCAGCCGTGAGTGATGGCCGCGTCCTGCACGGCCTCACGCCACGGCTTCACCCGCTTGCTGACTTCCACCAGCACCGCGCGTTTACCGCGCACGAATGCCTGCTTGCTTCCTTGCGGGGCTGGGTGCCCCGGAACAAAAAACCTCATCGTTGGTTTCTCCTTGCATGAAAAAACCGCGCCCGATACAGGTCGCGGTCAAGAACGTAAGTCAAGGTGCGCCACGCCCGGTGCTCCTTCGCAGTAGTGGGTGGCACGATCCAAAACCCCCACCACAAAGCTTCAAGACGGCTCATGCGCCACTACCACGCCCCAACTCCCCCACAGCCACATCACGCCGCTGCTCATCCCCATTCGGCCACCGCACACCATCAATCGACGGCATCGTGCGTACCTGCCGGAGTTCCCCGCGCTCGAGTGCCGCGTCTCGGGCTTCACGACGCGCCAGCCTGTACTGCTCGAGTAGCTGCCGGCGCTGCGGGTCGCGCTCCCAACGGTCACGGACATCACGCGCAGCAGCGACAATGTCACTCGGCTTCGCCATCCGCTCACTACGGTCATGCATCGCCCAGAACACAACCGCCTCTAACCAAATCTCGACCGGGATGTTCACCGTCCCCAAAGCGTCACCCCAGGCCTCAGTGACAGCAGGACTCGGAGCCACAAACCGGTCAGGGGCCAGGTTCTTGCCACGCTGCAGAACAATCGCAGCGAGCCTCTTCTTTTCATCGGGGGTCATTGTCCAGCCTCCTCAATGCTGGTGTGTTCCCAGAACTCCGCGTCTACGAAGTCTGGTTCGTTGATTGGTTCGCCTAGCCAGGCTTCAATGGTGTTGTTGTCCATCGGGGTGCGTGGCGCTGCTGGCTTGTCTGTCGCATCCACGGTTTCCCAACGGCACTGATTCAGCCACGTAGTCGGATGCGGGATCTTGGACTCATCAGGGATGCCGTGAGTCGCCGCGTAGCGCTCGGTCAACGACTGCAGTTCGGCTGGCGGTATCTGCTTGGTGGCTTTCCGCCATGACTCGAGTGCTTGTTTCTTCGATGCGTTGCGGTGGCGTGGGTAGGCGCTCCACCACGCTTCGAAGGCGGGTGGGTAGGCGTTCCTTTTCGGGGCTGGCTTCGTAGGTGGTTTGGGGGTTGCAACCACGTCCGAACTTGTTTCGGACATATATATCTGTTCCCCTGTTCCCCTGTTCCCCTGTTCCCCTGTTCCTATAGCCGAATCTCCGCTACTATCGCCCGAATTTCCGCGCATAGTTGCGGAATTTCCGCTACTTTCCGCTACACCGTCAATGACCTGCATGTTTACCGGATTGATTCTCACGCCATCATCCGGAGCGGGGAATTTCGAGGCCTGCATCTTCGCGTACTTCGATTGATGCTTTTTCCACGACGGGATGTAGTAAAAACCCCTATCCGCGACCTTGTAAAAAATTACCGCTACATGCCGCTCAATTTCCGCGCATAGTTGCGCAAATTCCGCGACTGTCATTTCGTAGTCATTCGGGAAGATGAAACCCATCAACTCACGAGGGTTATACGTCCCCCGCCCAGCATCATCCGCCCAATTCCACATCCCAATAAAAGTCAACCTGGCAAGCGGACTCATCTTCGCCACCCCAGGGCTCGACCAAAACTCAGGTTTAATCGTCCTAATGCGAGGCATCAGAATCGCTTCCTCTATGATCTTGTTGCTGAAGGGCAATCAAATATCCACGCGCCGCCATCGTGTCTTCAGCTTGCGTTGGCGACCGGAGGACTACCGTGCCCTTCTTAGATTTCACAACTTGGTTGATGTACTCAGCTGGCTTCGGGCCGAAGATTTTCATCATGGCCATCTCGAGGTAAGCCAAGCGCTCTTCGTCGGTTTTCGCTGAGTTGAGAATGCTTTTCAGCCCTTCGTCCAGGTAGTCCGGCCTGCCATCCTCGAGGTGGTCGGGTGCCGGGTACCTGGCGTTAGGGAATTCGTTGTAGTCCATTAGAACGGGGGCTGCTCGTTCTGCGGGAACCCGCCCTGCGGGGCACTATTCCACGGGTCACGCGCCGGAGCGCCATTCACAGCACCATTCGGACGCAAACTCGGAACCTCCGTCACAACATCAGCCTTAATGCTCGGAGTCCGCTGCCTATTCCCCTCACGGTCTTCCCACTGCTCAATCTCCACCTGCCCCGCCACCTGCCAGCGAGCGCCCTTCTTGATCTGCGACACCAGCGCCTCCGCGTCGTTGCCGAGGTATGACACGTTCCAGAACGACGTGTTTGTTGTCTCCCACTGGCCTGTCTGCTGGTTCTTCTTCCTGTGGTTATGGGCAAGCCGGAACTTGCAGATGCTAATTCCGGTCTTGGTGACGAACAGTTCCGCATCCGCTACCGCGTTGCCATCGACAACAATATGATTGATGCTCTTCATGGTTACTTCTCCTTCAAATGAAAAATGACCAGCGCTTTGCTGGTCAGTAATGTTCAGGGTCAACGTCTGCAAGTAGGACATAACCCCCGTTCCTATATCGGGCTTTCGTAGTGTCCGGGTCATGCATGCTGCGGACTATCAGCCCGCGCGCCTCCGCCTGTCTGGGGTTGCGGTGCGCCCACTCATGGCATGCGCTACAGATAGCAACGACATTATTGGCCGTGTGCTCCCCGCCTTGGCTCCGCAACTGCCGATGATGCAAATGCTCACCAGCGCCAGTACACACCGGGGGAACCATCGCCTCGCACGCATACCCAGCCCTGGCGTGAACCGCGTCCACAACCTCCTGCGGCATACGCTCACTCACGCGCCTTCACCCCGCCCGGCTGTTGAGTACATCGCCCGCACCATCGCACTAATCGTCTGATACGACGACATCTCGTCCCTGTACGACTTCACCAAATCCTTGGCGTAGTCCAGGCTGGCCTTAGCCACGTCACGCGCCTCACACGCATCCCCAGTCGCCAACACCGCATGCTGCTTACGATCCTCAACACTTCCGTCCGACGTCGTAAACGCAATAGCGAACGCCTTTTTATACAGGCGCTCTTTCTCATCGAACTCATACTGACGCTCAGACACGTACCGCACGCCCTTAGCAATCCGATTCGACAGTTCCCTGAGGTGGTGCTCAACCTGCACCGGGTTAAGTGGCTCGAAATTATCCGGCTGGCTCATTGCCCGCTCCGTTCAACTCCGCGACCTTCGCCTCAATCTCCGCCTTAAGCGCATCCAGAGCGCCCGCAGCGCTGGCCTGCCGCCACAAGTCCTGAAGCTGCTCCTTCGTCGTGGCCTGCGCAATCTCAGCGCGTGCCTGCACCACGAAGGCCTTCATCATCTCCTGCCGGTTCGCCCGCTTATCACCCGAGTAGCCAGCGTTAGCCAATGCGCGTCCGATAGCGGACGTTTCACAGTTCTCAAGCGCGCTGGACTGGTTCGCCATGCCGGTACCATCCACCTCGAAGGCGTAGCCGGTCGCAGTCGGCTCCGACTGGGTAGCGTCCCGATACACCTCCGCTCGGACAACCCACCGCGTCGCCCCAATCTCTCCCTCAATATGCGTCGGGTCGGTGCTGATGCGCCCGTTCGGGTTCTCGGACCAGAACAGTCGTAGGCGCTCATCGACAGTCGAATAGTCTTGCGGATTGAACTTAGGCATCGGTCTTTACCTCCGTGACGCGAAGCGTCCTCTTCTTAGCCGGAACTTCCTTAGTGAACTCGGCCACCAAATCAGGGTGCGCTTCCTCAAATGCTTTCTTCTGCCAGGTCTTACGAGGCTTCGGGAGCGTCCAGGAAACCTTGAGCCCAGCGTCCTCAAACGCCGTGTCCTCATCACCCAGGCACTCACGGAGCTCATCGAGGAGTTCCTGTTCTTCTTCATCTAGCGGGCGTTTCATCAACCGCACCTCATGCAGCCTGCGGAGGATACTGGACACATCGGGTCGCGCATCATCGCGCCAATCCCCCGCCAAAAACTCATCACGAATCTGGCAGAGCTCACGCACACGATCAGCGTCACGCTCGATTAGGCACCACTCAATCTGCTGCGGGAAGAAATCATCATGCGGCTCCCACGCGAACACGCACCTATGCGCGCCCGTCACAAACAACTGCCACTGCACCTGGTCGTAATACTTCGCCGGAATGAAATCACGCGGATGAGAACCAGCAGGCGGACGCGACCAAGCGAGCTCCGCCTTGACGGTCTTAATCTCCGCCAGCATGAGGTCGCCTTCATCATCAAGCACCATGTCCGGGGTTGCAGCGCTCACACCATCCTCATGGACAAACAAGGCTTCGTTGCGCTCAAACCGGGAATCGCCGAACATCTGGATATATGCGGCAATATTTGGTTCCCGGTCTTTACCCCAGTCGGTGTAGCGATTGCCGTGGAAGCTGGAACCGTGTTCCCGCTCGTCCCATACGCGCTGCCACTCCGACCGCGACTGCGCAAGACGCGCGATCATCGTCGCAGTCACATATTGGCGTCGAGCAGCAAGCCACTCATCCTCAGACTCAAACCTCAAAATCTTCATCTATCCGTCCTTAAAACAAAGTGGCCGCAGCAAACACAGCGACCACAACCAACAACAAAGCGCCGCAGCCAACAGCCACAGCGCTCAAACCATCCTCCGGATACGTCCGGCCCTCAGGTGGCCGAACCTCCGGAAACTCAGCACTCATCTACTACCCTCCTGCTCACGTAATCTCCGTTCCTCTTCCAGCGCTACCTTCCCCCACATCGTCAGCTGGTACGACCGGCCAGAACCGACACGCTCAACCAGCCATGCATCCACCAGACGGTTAACGTCCAGGCCACGGATGTAAGGCAACGTCCCCCACTTATCGATATTGTGCAACGCCCGATAACGCACCCCGGACATCCGCTCAGCCACGGCCATCACCCGGCGAGTACAAGATCGCGGACACCTCCCACGGCTCGAAACCGTAGTGCTCACACAGGCGGAATTTGGCGAGCGTTGGTGACACCTGGCGGCACAGTTGCCGGTACTCAAACCTGACTTTCGACGCTGGAACCTCCTGCCGAAGAACAGGTTTCCGCACCGTATCCAAGCGTTTAAAGCAATCAGCCGTCACAACCCTAAGCACCCGCCACCTCCCCGTCCGGCAGCCACGAAGCCCACACCTGAAAACCAGACTTCGACACCTTAAAAACCCCACCATCACGCCGCCACGCCACACCCTTCGAGATAGCGCGAGCCATACGCGCGACAGCACGTTCCTTGTCCCCCTGGCTCAACCTCCCAAAATCATCATCGATAAGATCCGGTGGGCACTGCGCCCACCTGCCAGGATTCGCTTGCAACGCCTCCGCGAACTCCAGCAGCCCGCCTTCAAGCTGCTTCCGGGCAACAACGCGCCGTGGAGGTGCGTCGAAGAACTGAAACTGTCTAGGCATCGGAGTCTCCTTTCTCATGCGTTTATGCCGACCAGTCGAGTCGCCGTCCATGACGAACCCGAGGTGATAAGTGCATTTGCCCTTATAGGCGGGAAGGGCATTGCAGCCGGGGATAATGCAGGTTCTTTGTCGGCTCATATTTCCCTCCTCACCCGGTGAAACGCAGTCCTGGCGATTACCAGAAACATCTCATCTGTCAGCTGCGGGTACGACCGCTGTAGCCAACGCTTCACCCACTCCGTAGGCTGACGCAGCTGTGTGCGGGCGAACACGTATTCCTCGCTGATTTCGTCGAGTTCCTGGTCGGTCAATCCATCCAGCACGCCTTTTTCTCCGGCACGCCCGCTCTCCGGGACTGCCATCTCCATGAACCGCTTGCGTCTCTCAACCGCAGCCGACCAGCCATTCACGATCTGCCACACGTGCTTGTAGCTGACGTCAATGTGGGCAGCGACCGCAGACACGGTCACTCCGCTAGCCCGCAGTGTCTCGTAGTGCGCGCGCATCTCATCAGCAGTCGGAATAGACGCTGCAGCTTCGGTAGCGTTCTGTCTTGTCCGGTACTGTGTGAGGTCTTTGCGTTTGCCGTCTACTGCGATTCGGAACGTGCCGTCCGACATCTCCACGATTTGGTGGCTCACAGGCACATCACCAGTGCCATGAAGATAAGCGTCCCGAAGGTGAGACACAGCGCGGTTGCTGCCCAATCCCACTTGATTCCACGCGGCTCGATACGACGCGGACGCCGCGTATACAGCTCCAACAAATCCGGGCGCTCATCAATCACCCGCTTATCCGGCACACGCAAATCACACGCATCCACCAGGTCGAAAAGGTCATCATGCTGGCTCATGCTGCATCACCGCCGTAGAACTCCAGGCCGCGGGCAAAAGCGGGCACGCTGGACGCTGGAATCTTCCAACGGCCCCGTCGAGTGCGCTGCGTCGCCCCCGGAATCTCACGGCGTCTACAGGCCTTGCGGACAGTTTCTGGGTGACAGTTCGCAGCCTCCGCGAACTCATCCGGAGATAGGTACGTAACCCCTGATAAAGTTTTCATTGCTACCCCTCTCTAGGTAGTAAAAGAAGCCCCTCGTTTCCTGGTTGCAGCAGGGACGAGGGGCGAGTTTTGAAAGTTGAAAAGAATGCTCGTTGATTGGCTTGCTCTCGTAGTCGCAGTGTGCGCACTGGCAGTCTCAGCCTGGTCTGCGTACTCGTCGCACGGCTCTAAGAAGGAGGCCGAACGCAGCGCTGACGCAGCACAACGAACAGTCGACGAACGCCGGTACTCATGGTCGGTACGGCAGCCAAAAGATGGCGAATACATTGTCCGTAACACTGGAACAGTCGGAGCTCTCAATGTGAACATTGAGACTGCCGCGGTTTACCAGAAGGTGCTACGCGACGATGAGCCCCTGAACATCCGTCCTGGCGAGGCCGTGTTGCTCGTAGCGCACGGGGCCTATCAGAAGCCAGTGATTGACATCAAGATTTCTTGGAACCCCACGGACGACGAAACAGTAACTCTTGAATGGTTGGAGCCCGCCCCCGCCGTAGAATGGACTGCTCCTTCTCTGTCAGAGCGTTCATCGATCCTGAACGCGATAACTCGCGGTAAGCACTGATGTAATCGGCGTCCCATTCGATGAGGTAGTTACACAGGGATGTGTAGGCTGCTGCGAAGATTGAGCATACGAGCGCGAAAATGCTGACTCCGAGGACGAACGCGGAGAAGGTCAATTGTGTCTCCTTTTGTGTGTCGTTTTTGGTAGGGCGCGCAGGCGTGGCTGACGGTCCTCAACCCATCCCCCTTGAAAGCAAGGAAAAAAAGGGGGGCTGCCTGGCGGTGACGTTGACGCGCCCTAGTGGTCTTGGCGGGAGTCGAACCCGCGCCCCTCGCTTCCGTTGTCGAGCCAAAACAGGGCAACCATCTTCAAGACCTCTGAGTACTTTTATTTATGGTCGGCGCGCGTTACCTCCAGGTACATCACCTGGGTTCCTGCCCTCCGGCTTGCGCGGGTCATCGCAATCTACACACCATGCTCGACGCGCCAGTATCAGCACCGACCTATGAAATTCTTCAAATAACAAACGGAAACCGAACACATGTTCTATTTCCAGCGCCCACGGATGGCGTCGAACCAACCACGGAGGCCTGACTACCTCAAGGGCTGCACAGCATCACTACGCTGACTGACGAAAGAAATCCGGATGCAACAAGTTGTCCGACTTCCTCAAATTGCAGAGCACATGAACCGGCCTACAATTCCCCGGACTCGTGCGACCACCACGAACAGTCGCAACCTTGTGATCCAGGCAAATCTCATCTCGACCTCCCGCCCAATCGAGCGGCTTGCCACAGAGGTAACAGTCACGATGTTCCCCCCTCATCTGGTTCCACAGCTCGTCAATCCCATATCGCCGCGACTCATAGGCGCGCTGCCTGCATGACCTCTTGCAGTACTTCCTCTGCCTGCCCCTACTGCGCTTAGGCTGGGCAAATTCAGTTCCACACCACTCGCAGAAACTCACTGTTCCTCCTGTTGCTTAGCCCACCGCCACTGAGCCCATTCCATGAACGTCTCAAAGCCGTGCTCACGCATCTCCGCAGCAATCTTCCGAGCACCTTCCACAGCGGCGCGACGATCCTCCGGGGTCATATCGTCCTCGTAGTCAAAATCAGTCATTTGGCTATACCTCCTTATCCTTCAAGTCCTGCACGCACGCCACGCGCTGGGCGATAATCTCCCGCGCCAACATCTCGAGGTCATCAACGCGGCCCCTCCATCGCTTATGACTCCCCGCATGAACTTCATGGAAGTAATGAGAGATGTCCGCACTGGACGCTGCGCCAAGGCGAAACGTTTCCTGCCTGCCCTGCTCCCCATCTCGACCGCGCATTGTGACGGTCAGTTTTTCGTCCAGGTCGAACTCAACCCCATTGACGGTCAGCACATTTCGGTCAATTGTGAATCGACCGTCCAAAAACCGGCTGACAAAGTACTCCTGTCCCTTGCCGGTCACCTTCGACGTCTTACTCACGCCAACATGACCATCAGAGTGCTGAATTACGGTCTCCTTCACGCGAAACAAGCCAAGCTCCATCGACTTCTGCGTCGGCATGTTCCAATCCGTCCCCTTACGGGCAATGAGGAAGCCGTTCTCGCGCATCCACTTGAACAGTCGGTTCGCACCGACCTCAATGCCATTGCCCTTAAGGATCTTGGCTAGGTCGCCAACAAGAATGTCTGTCTTGGCGGTTGCGACCGCGTTAGCAAACAGAACCTTCGGGGCATCCACCTTCGCCTGCGCTTCGAGTTCCGCGCGCCGCGCCTGCTCTTCTTTGAGGGTTGTGGCGAGCTGGATAATGGTGTCTGGGTTGGTAAGCGCCTTTTCGATTGCTTCAGAGGTCATGTATGCGCCGTGCTTGCGAATTGACGGCAGGACTTCTTCGAACACCATGCGCTCGAATTCCTGCGCTGTGTCCAGGTCGCTGCCGACAATCAGGCGGTAGAGGTCTGGTTCGGCAATGACGCGGACATTCTGCGTCCCGCCGCTAGTCTGAAGGGGGTAGTGATTCGCGACCCCCTTGCAGTGACGCTTAATTGCGTCGGAGGTGTTCTTGTATCCGAGCGCTGTTGCTACGTCGCGCGCTACCCAGAGTGGCTTTTCTGGGTTGTCGGCAATGACACGAACTTCCTTGCCTTGGAAGTTGAACGGGGTGATACTCATTGTGGTATCCTTTCTGGTGTGTGTTTGACCTTTGTGGTCTGCTCTGCCCCTCGTTCCAGCGAGGGGCTTTTCTTATGCGGCGAGTGGTTCGCAGTACCCGGCAACGAAATCACTGTCCCCCTGCAGGGCGGCGATATGTAGCGCCATCCTGGCTGTAATCGGCGCTCCAGAACGAAGGTCCGGCAACCGGTCAACAGTGGTGCCTAGAGCTGCCGCCAACTGCTCTTCTGTCTGCAGTCGGCGGGTGCGCATAATGTGATCCAGCACCCCCGGGCGCACCCGAAAGCGTGGTGCCGACATAGTTTCCATAGTGGGCTTCACTTTCTTTACTAAGCTTTCCTACGGGGACACTTCCCCAGTTAGGAGGTGATTTTCAATGTCTCTTTCTGAGCTCTCTAAGGAAGAGTTCGTGGAGGCCGTCGGTAGTACGGACAGTGAAAACATGGCGACTCTCACCGTTGGGCCTGTGACATTCACTGCACCGACTGCATTGGTGGAGTTCTATGTCGCTCTGATTAACGCGGCTCTTATTGATGACCCGGGTTTCAGATTCTTGGACCTGGGGACTGAGAGTGACGGGTACGCGACTGTTCTGGTCACCACCGCGACGCCGGTTAGCGTTAGATGGCCTGACGGTTACCGTCCGTTTGAGAATCCGAACAAGTTGCTTGATTCGGTTGCTCATACTGACCTCCTCTAGGTCACGTGCCTCCAGTAGCTCCATACCCAAGGCGCTACTGGGGGCTGTCTCCTCCGGCCGCTTCCCTGCGCCGGTGATTTCATTATGAACCTTGCTGGGTTCATTGTCAACCTCGACCATTCAAACTGTTTGTTTATGCAGGGCTTGACAGGTTTTTGGATATGGTTCATAATGAACCTATGACGCTTCAAGATTGGCTCAAAAGCCTTCCCGATTCCCCCACCGCAAGCCAAGCAGCAGACCGTGCTGGCGTATCGAAAGCGACATTCCTACGGCACCAGAAAAAAGGCGAAACAACCGCTGAATACGCCATTGCCATATCCCGTGCCTACGGGGTTAATGAAATCAAGTCACTGCTTGACCTGGGCTTCGTATCACTACAGGCTGTTAAGGAAATTAGCGTGCAGGTTTCGGTCGGGCGCATGAGTAATCAGCAGATTCTCGACGAAATCCTCCGTCGTTCCGATCCGGAAGCCCTCAATCTCTTCGGTGATCCCACCGGCGAAGCCATCGACTACGACGGCACCGAAGCACCAGTCGCCAGCCTCGACGAACATCGTTCGAACAAGCAATCCGCTCGGTCTGATATTCCTCAAGACGCGGTAGCCGATGACAGTGACTACCACGAGGAGGAGAACACGGAGTTTGACGACTGATGACCTACACCAGCTAGCCGACCAACTAGGGGTCACCGTCACCACCCACGACCGTGGCCCCAAAGGCTGGTACCACCACCACACGAGGACTATCAGCCTGCGTAGTGACCTCCGTGCCGCGAACTACCGTTGCACGTTGGCGCACGAACTCGGGCACGCGCTCACAGGTGACGTGCCGACCGGTATCCAACATTTCGACCAGCGCATGGAACGCGCCGCCGACATGACGGCAGCGAACATGCTCATCTCTCACACCGACTACGCCGCAGCGGAAGCGCTCTACGGCGCTCACGATGGAGCCATCGCCCGTGAGCTTGGCGTAACCACCCACCTACTTGCCGTCTGGCGAGACACCTACGAAAGGACACGGTCATGAACTCCGAAGAGGAAGCGCGCTTCGACACCGACATTGAAGGCGAATCCAGGAATTTCGACTACCTGAAGTCACTCGCGGAATCCAACTTCGCAACCCCAGGAGAGGCTTTCGAAATCATCGCGACACTCACTGTCGACGGCAACAGAATCAACGTGACCCACGACGAGCACCCGCTCGGATACATCGAGCACGCCGCCGAGCTAGCCAGCACCATCGACGGGCCAGCAGACGTTCCAGCGCGCGTTTGGACATGCCACGATTGGGACGACTTCTACGCATCGGTTCGGCTGGACACGGAAGAACTCTTCATCGCGCAGGCAGAATACGACGATTTTCTAATGCGCACCTACGGCACAACCACACCAGATTTGGAAACCACGCAGCGCGTGGCAGCAGCATCGGAAGTTCCCGCGGAGTCCGCGAACTGGGAAGTGCTACTCGCGCCGGATGGATCAAAACGCGCGACCCCGTTCCAGCGAGGATTCGTGCGCGGGAAGATTGGGCACCACTTCCCGAATAACCGCGCGCCACGAATGGACTATCTAACTGTTGGGCAGGCGTATCGCGTGCTCGAGCATTTCCGTGAGGATGCGTCAGGTCTAGAGAAGCCTGGTCGAGGCTCAATGATGCTGTGGTGGCTTCTCATTTTCCTATTTAACTTTGCGTTCTTGCTTTTTAGCTTTTTCGGTTTCGGGCTGGTCTTGTTCGCCATCGAGGCGGCGTTCGTAGTTCACCACTTTGTGACCAGGTCGAAGTTGGAACCGCCGTTTAGTAAGCGCAGGTAGAAAAACAAGGGGGCACTCGACCCAGCACGACATTAGAGAGCGCCCCGGCATGCCATAGACATGACGAAACCGGCTATCCCGCCTATCGGGGCAGGAAGTCCTCCCCTGGAGGACTTGTCACCGGATTCAGCCCTACCGTACCACCACTCACCTTCTCGCCGTCTGGCGGGACATGTACGAAAGACAAAGAACATGACGTTTGAAGACCGCACTACACAACCGACTACTAAGAAACCGTTCTATAAGCGCCTTTGGTTCGTCATCCCAGTAACCGCCATAGTCGCCATTGTCGCATTCATCGGCATCATCTTCGCGATTCCGGGAACCAACGACGAACCGACCCGAGAGCAGCTTTTCGAAGCCGGGAAACAAGCCTGTTACACCGAGCTCTTGGAACGGAACAACGAGTCCATGAACCGCGCGGTTGGCTGGGAGGGCAGGCACAGCGCTTACATCGAGCAGGGCGAAACAACCGGGTACATGGAGTTCGAAATCGAAGTCGTGACAGGTCGGCTAATTCCGTGGCCACAGAAGTTCCGCTGTGATTTTGACGCGACGACGTTACCGGCGACGGTAACAAGCCTGTCTACCAGCGACACTGACTAACAAAAGGGGGGGGGGCGCTCGACCCGACACCAATTCAGGGAGCGCCCCCACAAGTGCCGCCGTGGGAACCGGGGGGGGTGGCTCAACCAACCAGCGACAAGAAAGAGATTAGCAGTGGCCAGCATTAAGCGCTACAAGAAAGCAAAAGGGACAGCCTGGAGGGTGCAGTACCGCGCACCAGACGGCACCAGCCGCACCAAACAAGGCTTCCGCACCAAAGACGAAGCACAAGCATGGGCTGCAGCCAATACGATCAACATCGGCCGTGGCACCTGGTCACCGGAAACTGAGCGGCGTCGCACCGTGAAAGACCTCGGCACCTCATGGCTGGCGGCGCAGACGCATCTCAAACCGTCGACGTATCGCACCACTGAATCCACATGGCGAGTGCATGTGGAGCCGTACTGGGGTGGGTGGCAGATTGGCCGGATTAAACGATCAGACGTGCAGACCTGGCTGGCCGAGTTCAGCGCTGGCGCGTCGACGGTAAGGAAGGCGCACGCTTGTCTCGCGCAGGTTCTCGATGTCGCTGTTGGTGACGGGGTGCTGGCCTCTAATCCGGCGCGCGGTGTGCGCCTGCCGCGTAAACCGAAGGCGAAAAAGGTGTACCTGACCGCCGAGCAGGTCAAGACCCTAGCCAAAGACTCCAAACGTCCTGAGCTCATCTGGCTGCTCGCAACCACCGGTCTGCGGTGGGGCGAAGCGGCAGCGCTACGCGTGCGTGATGTCAATGTTCTCAAACGGCGTATCAGTGTTGAACGTAATGCTGTCACCGTTGGCAGTGAGGTCATTATCGGAACGCCAAAGACGCACGAGCAGCGCACGGTAGCAGTGCCGAAAAAGGTTATGCGGATGCTCGAGCCACTGCTGAAGGATAAATTACCGGACGCGCTTCTGTGGCCTGCGCGTGATGGTGGGCCACTGCCGACACCATCGACGCCGGATTGGTATTACGGGAATCTTGAACGGGTCATGAAGGCTAACAAGAAGTTCCCGTATGTTACTCCGCATGGCCTGCGGCATGTGGCCGCTGGACTAATGGTGGGGTCTGGCGCGTCAGTGAAAGTAGTGCAATCTCAGCTTGGACATGCGAGCGCGGCTATGACGCTAGACACGTATGCAGATCTTTTTGATGATGATTTGGATGCGGTGGCGGATGTGATGGATGAGCAGCTGCGTGGAGTGGTCTAATTCAGATGTCGTGGGAATGTCGTGGATTGCCCTTCGTTTCCCCCGTTTATGCTGGTAGTTTGGGTCTTCCCATTTGGTTCGAATCCTTCTGGGGGCGCAAAAATAACCCGCCTGAACTGGTTTTATACCAGATGCAGGCGGGTTTTTACTTCTTAGTTCTTCTTGTTATCCGCAGGATCCGGGCGCAAGTAGCGGTCAACCATGTCGACGACCTCTTCGACAGATTCCTTGTCTAGCGTCGCGTCCTTGCCATCCGGGCGCCACACCAGCACCATCGTCTGAATCAGACGGTAAATGTTGCGCGCCAGCAGATATGGATCGTGCTCGCGAATAGTGCCGTCTTCCTGCCCGTGACGGACACCGGGGAGAATGAATTTCTCCACAATTTCCAGCTGTGTATCGCTCATCTCTCCAGTGAGCGCTTCTAAGACACGGTCGGGATCTGTCTTGACCAGGCCAGGGAAAAAGTCACTTTCGATGATGCGTTGAACGACGATTCGAATACGCAGCAACATGCGAGCGCGCGAATCGCCAGGGACATAGCGGAGCCCCTCAAGCATGTGCAGGATTTCGCGGTTGGTCACTTCCCCCAGAAGCTCACCAATGTCAGCGTATCGACGATATACGGTCGGACGCGAAACTCCTGCCTTGCGAGCAATTTCTGCAATCGAAGTCCTACGCAAGCCCACAGTCATTACGCTTTCGCGCGCAGCGGCAATGATGACATCATCGACGGATGGTTTCTGTGCCGCAGTGGTGCTTTGAGCAGCGTCGCCAACACGCCTCGTCTCATCCATGTAACTATTTCTCCCGTTGGAATCCGAACTCAGAAGTAATTTTATCAGGCAAATAGGTCGATTTAGTTCATGCCCCGTTGTCCAATTCTAAGATCTTACTTTCCAGTTAATTTCGTTTCCCCCACAATTCGCTCCACAAACCACACGGCAATCCACACGCCCGACCACAGCACAATCCACATCGCTAAGCTGGGCGTAGTCAGCGTGTGCCCCACAGCCCAGTCCGGGCACAAAATAAGGCGCACTGCAGAATCATGCCGAATCTCAGCGAAAGGTGAAATCATGGCTCAGCCCGATCCCGACCTCCAGCTCTCCCCTGAGCTCGACCGCATCGTGTGGATTGACTGTGAGATGACGGGCCTCGAACCCGAGCGCCACGTCATTGTCGAAATCGCGGCTCTCGTCACCGATGCCAACCTCAACGTCCTCGGGGAAGGCGTGGACATCGTCGTGCACGCGTCCGAGACCGAATTGGCGCAGATGGATGATTTCGTCACCAAGATGCATGCGAAGTCCGGCCTGGATCAGGAAATTCGCGACAGCAAGACTAATGTCGCCGACGCCGAACAGGCTGTTTTGGACTACATCCGTCAGTGGGTTCCCGAGCCGCGCACCGCCCCACTGGCAGGCAACTCGATTGCCTCCGACCGCAAGTTCATCCACCGCTACATGCCAGAGCTCGACCAGCACCTGCACTACCGCATGATTGATGTCTCTTCCTTCAAGGAACTTGCCCGCCGCTGGTACCCCCAGGTCCTCAAGGGCGCTCCAGAAAAGGGTCTCGCTCACCGAGCTCTTGCAGATATCAAGGAGTCGATCCGCGAGCTGGACTACTACCGCCGCGCCATGCTTCTGCCCCACCCCGGCCCCGAAGGCGACGCTATTTCTGCCGCAAGCAAGGAATCGACGGAAAAGTACGGTGAGATTCGCGGCTAGCTCGCTTTACGACGACCCAAACCCCACCCTTTCCCAAATTTATCCGGGTTGACCTGCTGTTTTTGTTTCCAGCCCACTGTGGGCTACCATATAGTTCGCTGCAGAGATGAGCTGAGAATACAGCTCCTTTAATGCGGTAATGGTGACTGTAGTTCAGTTGGTAGAGCACCAGGTTGTGATCCTGGGTGTCGCGGGTTCGAGTCCCGTCAGTCACCCCAAGTAGAACCCTCGGCCAGGTTTTTCCGGGCCGAGGGTTTTTGTGTTTCCGCCTTAGCAACTGCGTTTATGGTTGGCGGCGGCGGGCCAATCCAAGTTACTGACTGCGTTTATGACAAAAATGGCCCGGTAGGGTCAGGCGGTCATTGCATCATGGATAACACCAGAGATTACCTCCCGGGGAGTTAACCCGTCGAGCACTACCCGTGGCCGGTTATTCAGCAATGCTTCCGCCTCGGCGACCTCTTGGTCGGTGACATCGGTAAAGTTGGTGCCTTTGGGGAAATAAAACCGGATATCCCGGTTCATCCGCTCATTGCTACCTCGCTGCCACGGCGAATGCGGATCGGCGAAAAACACCTGGATATTCTCCGCGACAGAAAACTCGGTGTGTTTGGCAAACTCCACTCCCTGATCCCAGGTCAACGTCGAAATCGTGGTGTCCATCGACTCTTTGAGCCGACGAATCATCCGTACCATCACCTCATTGACACTGGCGGCAGTATGGTCAGTGCCGAGTCTGCCGAGCAGCACAAACCTGCTGCGGCGTTCCACCAACGTCGCTAAAGCACTGGTGCCATCTGCGCCAATAATCAAATCGCCTTCCCAATGACCGGGTACCGCACGATCATTGGCTTCGGCTGGGCGAAGTGAAATATTGGCATCATGAGTCCAGCGTTTTCCACGTGGCTTGGGCACCCCGGCTAAAAGCGAGCGGGGTTTACGCCCTGGCCGGGTAGTCCGGCAGGACTTTTCAAACACAAGTTCTTTGCGCAAGCTGCCTGCCCCTTGTACGTAAAGGGCCTGGTAAATCGACTCGTGGCTAATAGTCATGGACGTATTATC
>NZ_JVOW01000017.1:0-54330 GCF_001055995.1 Corynebacterium sp. 239_CJEI
GTTGCCGCCGGGTGCCAGGACTTTCGATGACAGCTGATAGGGACACGGCCAGTTTTAAACTAGGTCTCTTTGTAACGTGGGTGCTTGCAACGAAGGTCATGACACCAGCGACTGGAACAACGCCATACCCATCTCGTTTTCTAGGAGCTCATCATGTCTCCGGAGCATTCCATCGACATATTCCTTGGGTTAGACGTCGGCAAATCTGAACACCACGCCTGCGCCTTAGACCGTGATGGCAACAAGGTCTTCGACAAACCGTTGCCTCAACTCGAATCCGAACTAGCAGGCGTTTTTCACCAGCTTCAGAAGCTTGGCACCGTGCTCGTGATCGTCGACCAACCCAACACCATCGGCGCACTACCGATTGCTGTAGCCCGGGACTGCGGTTGCGAAGTCGGATACCTGCCAGGTCTTGCGATGCGCAAAGCTGCAGATCTCTATCCGGGACGTGCAAAAACAGACAAACGCGACGCATTCATCATCGCCGACACCGCCCGCACAATGCCCCACACGCTACGTGCCGTCGACCGCAATGATGAGGTACTCTCCGCCCTAAAGATGCTGTCCGGCTTCGATGATGACATCGCCCGCGATTGCACTCGCACTGTCAATCGGCTTCGCAGTGTCCTCACCCAGATCTACCCCAGCCTGGAACGAGTTTTTGCTGGTAGCACCCTGACTCGCACGCCGATCCTGGAATTATTGATCCATTACAAGGGACCGCAGGGGCTAAAAAGAGCCGGATACCAACGAGTGTTGAACTGGATGATCAAGCGCACACGTAAAGACCCCACCCCGCTGGTAGACGACATTTTTACAGCGCTGAAAGCTCAAACAGTCACCGTGCCTGGAAGCGATGCCGCCGAGTTAGTAATTCCTCAACTGGCTGCAAACATCCAGGCCCTCAAAGAGCAACGAAACACCATTGCTGAGCAGGTTGAAGAGATGCTCGCTGATTTCCCTCTTTGTGAGGTCTTGATGAGTATGCCCGGAGTCGGCATCAAGACCGCAGCGCAGATCCTTCTTGCGATCGGTGATGGCTCCGACTTCGCTAGTGCTGGCCACTTAGCTGCTTATGCTGGAATAGCACCCGTGACTAGACGATCCGGTTCGTCGATCAGAGGTGAATTCCCGGCACGGTCAGGCAATAAACGACTGAAAAACGCCTTGTTCTACTCCGCATTCGCAGTTATCCGCAGCCACGAACCGTCACGGCGGTATTACGAACGCAAACGCGCTGAAGGAAAACGCCACAACGCAGCAGTCATCTGCCTGGCACGACGCCGATGCAATGTCATCTACGCGATGCTGAAAAACAAGGAGTTCTTCCGCGAAATCCCGCCACGCCCCGTCGCCGCATAAAGCCCCAAAGACGAAGCCGACCAGCACACGCTGGCCGGCTCCTAGGCACGCCTAAGAAACTACTCCCAAGACTGTGCTCGTCAACATCGGTCTGGCACTTGACAAAAACATAGGGACACCCCCCCAACTGCTAGATTGTCTCCATGCAGCAGATTCCACGCTTTGACCCCTGGATTGTTCGAGGAACAATCATCGCCCCGTGCGTTCTGGCGATTGCACAGCTTCTGTGGGTAATTGCCATTTCCGACCGACTACCGGAGCAGTTAGCAACGCATTGGAGCGGTAGCGGCACTCCCAACGGTTTCATGCCGCCAATTCAAAGCACATTGATTATGGCCATCATCGTCATCGCATGTGCGCAGATCGGTTGGCTCGGTGCAAAGACCAGCACGCCGCTTGTCGTGCGCAAGCCAATTGCAATAACCAACCTCGCCCTCTGCGGCTTCTTAATCGGCATTGAATTCGCGATTATCATCCCGCAGATCGGCACGACGGACCCTACGACCGCCCGAATCGGCTGGATCTATGCAATAGCCGGCGTCATCATCGGCCTAGTAGCGGCCCTGCTCGTGACGCGCCGCCTCAAGGACTACTCCTCGCTTACCGACGCCACGGTCACCGAGCCGACATCGCCACAGTTGCCCCATCGAGAAGGAGCCCCGACTCCCATCGATGTCAGTGTGGCCATCTCTAAGGGGGTCAAGGTCACCCTCGCAGTCTGGTGCGTGGTGTCTGTAGCGCTCGCAGTGTTCCTGCCAAGCCTCGGCATTGTTTTTCTGCTGTGCACGCCGCTATTCCTCATCGCATATGAAACCGGCATGACACTAGACACGGACCCGAAGACAGATTCCATTACCGTTTTTAACGGCTGTGGACCGCTGAAGATGAAACACCCCATTGAGCTTCGAACCATCAAATATGCGAAGCCGGCCACTTATAACTGGGCCGACGGTGGCGGTATTGGGCTTCGACTTGGCAATGATGGCCGCATCACCGTGGCGGCACGGTCAGGCGAGGCAGTCAAGATTGAGACCTCGGGGTCCGATTACACCATCGTCGTACCGGATGGAATGGCTGCGGCTGTCGCGGGTGAGATCAACAGCCGCATCGACGCTATGCGCCAATAGGCTATGCGCTAATAAATCAAGCGCTAACAGATCAGGAGCTAAAAGCCTGCCCTGCGCAGCGCGTCAGCCATGGAACCGCCGCCTCCACCGCGGTTGGCTCCACCGCGCTTCTTATTCTGGGAACCACGCTTTCGGCCGCCTCCACGGCCTTCTCCGCGACCGCCGTCACGCTTTGGCTTGGCATCCGAGGCGTCGTCGTCAAGCCTGAGCGATAGACCGATGCGGTTGCGTTCGACGTCAACGTCGAGAACCTTCACCTTGACCACCTCGCCCGAGCGGACGACCTCGTGCGGGTCGGAGACGAAACCGCGGGCCATGTTGGAGACGTGGACGAGGCCGTCCTGGTGGACTCCGACGTCGACGAAGGCGCCGAAGGCCGCGACGTTAGTGACGGTGCCCTCGAGAATCATGCCGGGCTGAAGATCGGAGACCTTCTCCACGCCTTCCTTGAAGGTGGCGGTGACGAACTCGGGACGCGGATCGCGGCCGGGCTTGTCCAGCTCGGTCAAGATGTCCTGGACGGTGGGCAGGCCGATACCTGCGGACTCGTCGACGAAGTCTGCAGCACGCACCTTGGACAGGACACGGGAGTTGCCGATGAGCTCCTGGACACTAACGCCGGTCGAAGCGGCGATGGCATCGACGACGCGGTAGGACTCCGGGTGCACGGCGGAGGCATCCAGCGGGTTGTTAGCGCCGTGGATGCGAAGGAAGCCGGCGCACTGCTCGAAGGCCTTCGGGCCAAGACGCGGAACCTTCAGCAGCTCCTTGCGGGAGGTGAAAGCGCCGTTTTCGTCTCGGTAAGCGACGATGCTGTCCGCAACAGTCGAGGACACGCCAGCAACGCGACCGAGCAGCGGCGCAGAGGCGGTGTTGACCTCCACGCCGACAGCGTTGACGGCATCCTCGACCACGGCATCGAGAGAGTGCTCGAGCTTGGTCTGGGAAACGTCGTGCTGGTACTGGCCGACACCGATGGACTTCGGATCGATTTTGACGAGCTCAGCAAGCGGGTCCTGCAGGCGGCGGGCAATCGATACGGCACCGCGGAGAGATACATCCATGTCCGGGAACTCAGCTGCTGCCAGGGACGATGCGGAGTAGACGGAAGCACCGGCCTCAGAAACCACCACAGGGGTCGGCTTTTTGCCGCCGGCCTGAGCTATCAGGTCAGCGATTTCGCGGGCCAGGGTTTCGGTCTCGCGGGAAGCGGTGCCGTTGCCGATGGCCATGAGCTCCACGCGGTGCGTGGCGCAGAGAGTGGCCAGTTGCTCCTTGGCGCCGGACCAGTCATTGCGCGGCTGGTGCGGGTAGACGATGGCAGTGTCGAGCACCTTGCCAGTGGAGTCGACAACGGCGCACTTAACACCATTGCGGTATCCCGGGTCCAGGCCGAGAGTGGCGCGCTGGCCAGCCGGTGCGGCCAGCAGCAGGTCACGCAGGTTACGGGCGAAGACATCCACGGCTTCGGCCTCGGCGCGCTCCTTCAGTCGAGTGCGGGCATCGAGGGCAGCGGACACCTCCAACTTGGTGCGCCAACCGAAACGAACGGCCTGGTCAATCCACTTGGAGGTACCGCCGTCGGGAAGCTCAAAGGCCTCACGGATCATGTGCTCGTAGGTCTCATCCTCACCCGCATCGATGTTGAGCGTCAGGATGCCCTCGGCCTCACCGCGCAGCACGGCCAACACGCGGTGGCTAGGCATGGTGTCCAGAGGTTCGTTGTGCTCGAAGTAGTCACGGTACTTCGCACCCGCAGTCTCCTTGCCCTCCACCACGGCAGCGGCGGCGGAACCGGAGGACCACACCTGCTCACGGACAGAGCCAACCAAATCAGCATCGGTAGCGAAGCGATCGACCAAGATGGCACGGGCACCGGTCAGAGCGTCCTTCGCATCCTTACCAGCTGCCTCGCCGTACTTAGTGGCCAGAGTCTCGGGGTCCGCGGCTGGGTCGGCCAGCAGCTCCTCCACCAGCGGTTCGTACCCGGCCTCACGTGCAATATCGGCCTT
This sequence comes from Corynebacterium sp. 239_CJEI, assembly GCF_001055995.1. Classification (NCBI taxonomy): domain Bacteria; kingdom Bacillati; phylum Actinomycetota; class Actinomycetes; order Mycobacteriales; family Corynebacteriaceae; genus Corynebacterium; species Corynebacterium sp. 239_CJEI. The sequence continues at coordinate 4,505 of NZ_JVOW01000017.1, forward strand.
GGTCTTGCGCTTCTTCTTGTACGGCAGGTAGAGATCCTCCAACCGCGCCTTAGTGTCGCAGGCGAGGATGGCGGCCTTCAGGTCGTCGTTAAGCTTTCCCTGCTCTTCGATAGCGGCGAGAATCGTTTGCTTGCGATCTTCTAGCTCGCGCAGGTAGACGACGCGTTCCTCGATGAAACGCAGCTGTGTGTCATCGAGTCCGCCGGTTACTTCCTTGCGATAGCGGGCGATGAAAGGCACGGTGTTGCCTTCGTCGAGAAGCTTGATAGCGGCGGCGACGGCACTTTCGGCAACGTCCGCACCAGTGGCGGCGAGTTCTCGGGCAATTACTGATGAAATCACCCGGGCAACTTTACTATCGTGGAAGTACCAATTGGCGAACGCCCCACAGAAGGCTCGCAGTAATCACCGGAAAAGGAGCCCCATGAAGCAGAAACTCTGTGCCGAATACCTGCGCATTTCCGATGAGGAGGCAGCGCGGTTAGTTGAGGTCGCAGCACCTGCGGCGACCAGCGACGGCGGCACGGCGGGGCTTGTTACCGACGGCGCGGAGAAGATTATCCTGCAGCACTTCGTCGACGTTCCGGACGAAGATGCCCTGGACATCGACACGGACTGGGAGTCCCTGCTGCGCACGTTGACCGGCAATCCCATCGACGGCCAGGCACTCGGCGACCCGCTGGCGGAGGCCATCCTCGGTGCCGACCGCGTCTGCCGCAAGCCGCTGTCTGCAGTCATCCGCGCCGATCGCGTCGGCGACGTGCACCAGACGCTGGCAAGCATCGATCTTGCCGCCCGCATCACGGACAATGGTTCGCTTATCGACGAAGCCACTGCGACACAGCGGTACCGCGAACTCGTGGCCTTCTACGAGGAGACTAAGGCAGCGCGTAGCGCCGTGCTCGTGGCCATCTCCTAAGAACTAGCAGCGCAACTGCTAAGCCGATAACTCCGGCGATGAGGCCGCCGATAACATCGGTGAGCCAGTGCGCCCCGACCCACACGCGCGACAGTGCCACAGCGCCGATAAGCGCGATGATGGCCAGGTCGAGCAGCTTGCGGGCTGTGCGGCGCAATACGGGGATGGCAAGCTGCATCGCGGCCATGCCACTGGAGGTAACCGCTGCCACATGTGCAGAAGGAAACGCCGCATCGTGCAGGTTGACCAGTGAGAACTCCTCTCCCGGTCGGTCGCGGTCCAAAAACCACTTCATGGCATAAGTCACCGCAATTGACGAACCGAATGACGCCGGCAGTAGCAACGCCCACGCACGGAAGCGGAACCACAGGAGTGCCGCAGCAACAAGCGTGACCGGCGCGATGTAAATCGGCCGGATAATCTCGCTCAAAGCCAGCATCACACTATCGACGCGGCCATCCCGCGCCCCATGCAGGTCACTGACCCAGCCCGCAAACGACTGATCCATACTCCCCGCCAGCTGCGTCTGAGTGAACCACGCCAGCGCCCCAAGGACAGCTAGCCAACCAATGACGTGCCGAGGTCGCGCAATTCGAACACGTGCCACTAGCAGTTCTCCTCGGTTACTTCCCCAATGACTCCCTGGATTATTTCCCGGTCACGGGCGCTGAGGTCGACGTCGGCAAGCAAATCGGGACGACGTTCGGCCGTGCGGATGAGCGATTGGTCGCGCCGCCAACGGTCCACCAGCGCGTGATTGCCGCTGAGGAGAACGTCCGGCACTGTCAGTCCACGCCACTCGCGCGGCTTGGTGTAGGACGGCCCTTCGAGCAGACCGTCAGAGAAAGAGTCCTCCTCGTGGCTTTTGCGATTGCCCAACACACCCGGGATCAACCGCACGACGGACTCCGCAATCACCAGCACCGCCACTTCCCCGCCGATCAGCACATAGTCCCCAATAGAGACCTCACGCACGCGGTAACGATTAGCGGCATCATCAATAACTCGCTGGTCGATGCCCTCGTAGCGCCCGCACGCGAACACAATGTGCTCCTCGTGTGAGAACTCCTGCGCCATCTGCTGCGTAAACGGCTCGCCCGCCGGGGTCGGGACGATCAGCAGGGGCTTCGCTGAATCTTCTTCGCTTAACGACGGCACTTCCGCTGCAGCATAGGAAGATTCCTCGACCAAGCCCAGTTTCTGATCATGGCGGACATTGTCCAAATGTGGCACCGCGGACGTGAGCGACTGCTCCGCTTTCAGCGTCGCCACCTCGTCGAGGGCGGGGCCCCAGACATCCGGCTTCATAACCATGCCGGGGCCACCGCCGTAGGGCGAGTCATCCACGGCTTGATGTACACCTGGCGCCCAGTCGCGCAGGTTGTGCACTCCGACACTCAAAATGCCCTGCTCAATTGCCTTGCCCAGCAGCGCATGACGCAGTGGCTCGAGGTACTCCGGGAAGATTGTGACTACATCGAGACGTAAGCTCACAGCTCCAACAGTCCTTCCGGCGGGGTGATGGTGACAGTAGAATTCTCAAGGTCAACTTCCGGAACGATGTCCTCTACCAGAGGGATGAGTACCTCCCGGGCCCCGTCGTCAAGCGTGACTTCAAGGAGACGATGAGCGGGCGCGCGGACGATAGAAGTGACCTCGCCTATATCGGTGCCGTTATGGACTACGCGCAGGCCTTCAAGTTCAAAGTCATAAAAGTCCTCGTCTTCGAAGACGGGCTCGGCATAAAACTTCATACCCCGATGACGCTCGGCCTCATTGCGGCCCGGAATCTCCTCGAAGCGAATCAGCAAACGCCCCTGGTGCGGGCGTGCCGTTTTCACAGTCAGCTGTTCCTCACGGCCGGCCTGTACACCCAACAGCGTGGCCCCGACTGCGAAACGCCCTTCCGGATCATCCGTTGTCGCATCGACGACGACTTCCCCGCGCACACCGTGGGGCTTGATCACTCGGCCAATAAGCACCATGTCAGCTACCGACACGCGCACACTCCCTCTCTTATAAAGGCTCTGTAAAACACCCTGCGTAAAGCAAAAAGGCGCCACCCAACACTTCGTCTTGAAGTATAAGGTAGCGCCCGGATTAGCTAAGCGGCGTACTCAGCGTCCTTATTACTCGGCGTCCTCGGAAGCCTCGGACTCAGCAGCCTCAGCCTCGGCAGCCTTTGCGGCCTCCTCAGCTTCCTTAGCAGCCTTAGCTGCTTCCTTGGCCTCGCGGCGCTTAGCGGTGATGGCCTCAGCGGACGGGCCATTGTTGGCCTCTTCCAGAGCCTTGTTGAACAGCTCGAGCTTGGTCGGCTTCGGCTCAGCAACCTTCAGAGTGCCCTCTGCACCCTCGAGGCCCTTGAACTTCTGCCAGTCGCCGGTGACCTTCAGCAGAGCCAGAACCGGCTCGGTCGGCTGTGCACCGACGCCCAGCCAGTACTGAACGCGCTCGGAGTCAATCTTGATGATCGACGGCTCTTCCTTCGGCTGGTAGATGCCCAGGTTCTCAATGACCGCACCGTTGCGACGGGTACGAGCATCAGCAACGACGACGCGGTACTGAGCAGTACGAATCTTACCCAGGCGCTGCAGCTTAATCTTGACTGCCATGAGGAGTTCCTCTTTCTTCTATGTCACTGGACAATACTTATGCATCCGAGCTCACGAGTAATTACTAACGAAGTGCCTCGGACCGGTTTTGCCCTTGGGATATTTACACTGCGCGTGACCACCGGGCGGCCGTGGCCGGATCCGATGAATTCGCAGTCGTGCCTCAGCTGAGGATTCTCATTGAGACAACTCGAGGTATGTTACCAGCAGTTTTTGGAAATTAACAAAACTGCGCACTCGAAACGCTGCATACCCACTAATGCTGAACGTCGTTGACAGTGCGGTAACGTAACATTCTATGAAAACCACCGGCACCCAATATAGGTATGACTTGGACGGACTACGGGGCATTTCGATTGCCCTCGTAGTCCTTTTCCACGTTTACGTCGGCCGCGTTTCCGGTGGTGTGGACGTATTCCTCTTGCTCTCCGGGTTTTTCTTCTTCGGCGCGCAGTACCGCAATGCCATCAATCCCCGGCAGTCCATCAATCCATGGTGGAGCATCTGGCGCACGCTGCGTCGCCTAATCCCGACACTAGTGCTGGTCCTCTTTGCGACAACCCTGTTTGTCATTTACTTCATTCCATCGCTTCGCACGATCGACATTGCCCAGCAACTCCGCGCCAGCCTGCTCTACTACCAAAATTATGAACTGGCACTCCAGGGCTCGGACTACGCAGCCGCAGAGAGCGAAACCTCCCCACTGCAGCACCTGTGGTCAATGTCGGTACAGGGCCAGTTTTATCTCGGCTCCATTTTGCTCATCTCCCTACTCGCCTGGATGACGCGCTCACCCCAGATTGTCGGCGCGGTTACCTCACCGGTGGAGGCGAAGCGCACCGACGCTACCGGCGGTAAACTCCGCCGAATCCTCACCCCTTTGCTGGCAGTTATCACTCTCGGCTCGCTTGCCTATGCCTTCTATATGCACTCCGAAAACCAGGGCTGGAACTACTACTCCACTGTCAGCCGCCTCTGGGAACTCTGCCTCGGCGCACTACTCGGACTGATTCTTGTCCGGGGCTCCATCCCCATGCCCAAGCCACTTCGAGTGCTGTTAGCCAGCATCGGCCTCGCACTGGTAGTCTCCACCGGTTTCATCTTCGACGGCGCCGCACAGTTCCCAGGCCCTTGGACCCTATGGCCCCTCGGTGGTGCTGCGCTGATTATTATCGCCGGCCCTGAGGCGGGCTGGATCTCCAAGTTCCTGGCCAGCCGCCCAATGCGCGAAGTAGGCCAGAGCGCCTACGCGCTCTACCTGTGGCACTGGCCTCTTCTCATCCTGGCCATAAACTACCTCAACCGCGATACTCCGGGGCTGAAACTTGGCACCACAGTGATCGTCGTTTCCTTTATTTTGGCCAAACTCACCAACAAGTATGTCGAGCAGCCGCTGGCTCAATCGACTCGCCGACCGACCCGGACTCAGCCCGTCGTTGGCGATGCAATCCACGCAATGAAGCATCGTCGCCCGGCTCGTCGTCTAGCGGCAGTCGGCACTGTTGTCGTCATTGCGTTGGTCGGCATGTCCAGCCTTGTCAACGTGCAACAGGTGCGCGTCGATCGCGCCTCCGCCACCAGCCTAGATCCAGAGGTCTATCCAGGTGCACTCGCGCTTACCGACGGGTACGAGGTCCCCAAGGCAGCCACAAAGCCGAATACCGATTTCATCACGGACCTTTGGCCGGAACCTGCCCTCGATGGCTGCCTTGCGACAGGCGGTGAGGACGTCGGATACTTCCCGCCGAATCGCCGTTGGCGCGATGAGACCCAGCCGTGTGTCTACGGTGATGCAGATGCTAGTGAATCGATTGTCATCGTCGGCGGCTCGCACATGGAACATTGGTTTGCCCCGATTGATGCCTACGGCAAAAACAACGGGTACCGAGTGGTGGTTCTTCTCCGACAAGGCTGTCCAGCGACCTTAGAACCGATCCACGGAGTCGGCGATATCTGCGTGGCCTGGACTTTCGAGGCTCTGCAGAAAATTGACGAGATTCAGCCAGAGATGGTTTTCACCACTGCAACCAGACCCTTGTTCCAGGCGGACCCACCGCAGCCCGGCGACTACACACCGGATGGTTACGTTTCGTTTTTCGCTGCTCTGCAAGAACGCGGAATTGATTTCTTCGCCATCCGCGATAACCCATGGGCGCTACGGGAGGACTTGGACCAATTCTCCCCCAGCGTATGCGAAGAAGCGGAAGAAGACTGCACTATCCACCGCAAAACTGCCCTAAATGCAGAAAATCCCGCTGAGGAGATTCTTGCGAACTTCCCCAACGGGCACAGTCTAGATTTCTCCGACATCTTCTGCGGTCCGACCACCTGCCGTAAAGTTATTGGCAATATCTACGTCTACCGCGACAGCAATCACATCACCGATGAACTAGCGGCCACTTTCAGTCCTGAAATGGACCGCCAGATTCAGAAGGCTCTGCGGGACTAGCTACTTCTAGTCCCCGCTACTTCTTGCCCTGTCCGAAGTCGAGATTGTTGAGGTCAAAGTCCTCCATACCTTCTGGCAGCTGATTACCCATCTGCTTCTGCAGCTTCTGCAGTTCAGCCATGCTAGGCATACCCGGCATGCCCTGCATACCTGGCATTCCAGGCATACCGGGCATTCCGCCACCGCGCATTGCCTTCGGCGGCGTTGGACCACGGTTAGCGCCCTTGCGCTTATTCTTGCCCTTGCCCTTTCGACCACGCTTGGCCTTGCGGTTCGATGGGCGACCACCGCCCATACCAAATCGGCCGGCCATCTGCGCCATCATCTTCCGCGCCTCATTGAAACGCTCGATGAGCTGGTTAACCTCTGAAACGGACACACCGGAACCGTTGGCGATACGACGACGTCGTGAAGCATTCAAAATCTTCGGATTCTCGCGCTCTTCCGGAGTCATACCGCGGATAATCGCCTCGATGCGGTCAAGCTGCTTTTCGTCGACCATTTCCGCGGCCTTGGACATTTCCGCGCCGCCGGGGAGCATCTTGAGGATGTTGCCGATTGGGCCCATCTTGCGGACCATCATCATCTGCTCGAGGAAGTCCTCGAGAGTCAGCTCGCCGGAACCAATCTTCTGGGCGGACTTGGCAGCCTGCTCATGATCGATTTCCTTGGAAGCGACCTCAACCAACGTCTTCAGGTCACCCATGCCCAGGATGCGGCTGGCCATACGGTCTGGGTGGAAGACGTCAAAGTCCTCCAACTTCTCGCCCGTGGAGGCGAACAGAATCGGCTTACCGGTGACCTCACGGATAGACAGTGCAGCGCCACCGCGCGCGTCGCCATCGAGCTTGGTCAGTACAACGCCGGTGAAGTCAACGCCGTCTCGGAAGGCCTTGGCGGTCTCTACCGCATCCTGACCAATCATGGAGTCGATGACAAACAGAACTTCATGCGGGTTGATGGCATCGCGAATGTCGCGAGCCTGCTTCATCAGAACCTCATCGATACCCAGGCGACCTGCGGTATCGATAATCACCACATCGTGGCGATGCTGGCGAGCATAAGCGAGGCCACGGAACGCGGCGTCAACTGGGTTGTCCTCGCTGGTGCCCATTTCATGGGTGGAATCGAGGCTGGTGCCCGGGAACGGTGCGAAGCACGGCACGCCTGCACGCTCAGCGACAATTTCCAGCTGCTGCACCGCACCTGGACGCTGCAGGTCACAGGCGACGAGGACCGGGGTGTGCCCCTGATCCGTGAGGTACCTGGCCAATTTACCGGCCAAGGTGGTCTTACCAGCGCCCTGCAGACCGGCCAGCATGATAACTGTTGGTGGCTGCTTCGACATATTCAGCCGTCGAGTCTCGCCACCGAGGATGTTAATCAGTTCCTCATTGACGACCTCAATAATCTGGTTTGCCGGGTTGACAGTCTGGCTGCCAATAATTTCGTTAGCGCGTTCCTTGATGCGCTTGATGAAGGTACGGACAACCTCGAGGGAGACATCGGCTTCCAGAAGAGCCAGCCGAATCTCGCGGGCGGTGGCGTTAATATCCGCCTCAGTCAGGCGGCCCTTCCCGCCCAGCCCCCGCAGGGCACCCGTCAAACGATCGGAAAGAGACTCAAACAAGTTTCCAGCTCCCCTTTTGCCTTGTTTTTTCTTAACTGTTCTACCGTACCCGCTGGATACTCCATTTGGCACATATCTACAGCTTCGCCTATCGACAACGATTGCAGCCCACCCACCCTAAATGCCCCGATTCGGGTGTAACCAATAGGAAGTAAAAAATAGCAATAGGACGAAGCTCTTTTATTCTCAAGGACGTTAGATTACTGTTCGTTATTTTAACGTGACAATTAAACGAGCCTCCAGATATGAATGCCCTACTGCATAAAGAACGTTTATCCAACCCAGTTACCACCAGCTAGGTAACAGAAAGATAACGCCAGTGGCTAGCTTTTGCTAAGGCCACCCTTAGTAAGAACCTCCCCCGGAATGGTGTAAGCCAAATAGCAAACCGGCGGCATTGCAGCAGGTCAAAGCACGCCACTGCGCACCTGATGTTATTCCTATAACTACCTCCAATACCGTTCATATATCAACCAGTTTATGGTTAATCATGAACCTAGTTAACCGCAGTTGGCCTGGTTTTATTTTCCGCCGTGCACGATGAGGGATGAACGGCGAAATCATATTCATTGGTCTCTGACCGTTTGACTCCTTGAGAGGTTTTCATGAAGAAGTTCACCACGGCTATCGCCGCCGCTGCCTTCTCCGCCAGCATGATTGCAAGCGCAGGCACCGCTACTGCACAGATTCCGGACTCAATGCCGACCGAGTGCCCCGCCGGCCAGCACTTTGAAAACGTCGGAGGCACCTTCCAGTGCGTCGCAGACCAGCCTGAGCAGGATTCCACTGACGGAATTCCGGCCCCAATGCCGGACAAGTGCCCAGACGGGCAGCACTTTGAGAACGTCGGCGGAACCTTCCAGTGCGTCGCGGACCAGGAAGCTCCTAAGCCCGAAACACCGGGCGACAATGAGTCCCAGCCGGGCGACCTGGGAAACCCAGGCATTTCTGATAAGCAGTGCCCGGAGGGCGAGCACTTCGACATGAGCAAGCCAGTCCCAGGCAACCCGAACGTCTTCGGTGTCTGCGTCAAGGACGAGGCGAAGCCGGACACTGACAAACCAGGCACGGACAAGCCGGACACCGAGAAGCCAGGCAAGGACGGCAAGGACGGTAAGCCGGGCAAGGACGGCAAGGATGTCAAGGTAAACGTTGACATCAAGATCTCTGCTGAGTGCAAGAACGAAAACAAGTGCACGAAGGAAGAGAAGAAGGCCAAGGAAAAGGCCGAGAAGAAGGCTTCCGAGTCCAAGAAGACGACCTCTTCCGAGAATGTAAAGAAGGTTTCGGACTCCAAGAAGTCTGAGCAGAATACCTCGGAGTCCAAGAAGGCTTCTTCGACTCAGAGCACTGGCCTGGCAGCCACCGGCGTTGACGCCACCACCCTGGGCGGAGCCGCTCTGGTTCTCCTTGTCGGCGGTGTCGCCGCTACCCGCATCGCCCGCAAGAACCGCTAAGAAGCTTGGGGTTCTACCCCGGTAACGAAACATAAAATGCTCCTGATGCCTATTTAGCATCGGGAGCATTTTTGTGCGCCATACCTCCGAAAAGTCATAGCTCCTATAGCCCGAAGCATAAAACCTCACAGGCACCGATTTTTTACCGAACCTCTACGCCCCATCCACCTTTCACCACCCGACACAATCAGGTACCACGCTTCGCTAGCGAAGACAGAAAAGCCCCCTACCGAGTCGACAGTGACTGGTTCTATAAACGCCCTACCCACAACGGGTGTACACACTCAGCGTTGTAAATATAAGTTCCCACTTCCCCTTACTGGGGTTTGGACAAGTCAACAATTTCTCTTTACCCCCCCTTCCCAAACCCATACCACCAAAGACTGTAATTAGTTATTAGAATCAAAAGTGTGAACAGTGTTCCCCTTTAAGTCCTTTGATTGCAGGGCTTTCCTATAGACATTGTGAGGTTTCCAAATGAAGAAGCTCTCTTCGACCATGGTGGCCGCTGCCGCTTCAGCCGGCATGCTCATCGGCGTTGGCGCCGCCACCGCACAGATTCCTGACCCCGCCCCGTCGGAATGCCCCGCCGGTCAACATTTTGAAAATGTTGGCGGTACTTTCCAGTGTGTAGATGACGCTGCAAATCCGGATCCAGGAGGTTCATCTAACGATGGCATCCCACCGGGCGTTGAGGACACCCAGACCTGTCCCGACGGTTCCCCGCGTGACATGAGCAAGATTGACCCGGCAACCGGGGCTTACGGTGCTTGTGGCACTTCAGATGATTCCGGCCCAACTCCGGAGCCTGATGAAGATGCCCCAGAAAATGACGGAATTCCGCCGGGAGTCGACGACACCGCAACGTGCCCCGACGGTTCCCCGCGTGATATGAGCAAGATTGACCCGGCAACCGGAGTCTACGGCTACTGTCCGACCTCCGATGACGAAACTCCGGGCGACGATGAAAACCCAGGTGACGAACAGCCCGGGGAGGACGAGAATCCTGGGGAGGAAAATCCAGGCGACAAGCCCGACACCCCTAAGAATGACGGTAAGCAAACCGGGACCAAGAACACTGGGCTAGCAGTCACTGGTGTTCAGGCGACTGCCCTCGGCGGTGCCGCTCTTGCACTCTTGGTCGGTGGCGTGGCAGCTACCCGCCTCGCACGCAAGAATTCTAAGGATTCCTAGCACAACTCTCCGCTAGATTCCTAGCACCTCAACATTAAAGGCCCCGGAGCCCCGCGTATCCTCTACAGAAATCTACGCGGTGGCTCCGAGGCCTTTATTTTTGCCGGGGGCAACGGGCGACGCTGTACTCACCAATCGATGGAAAATTCACTCATCGATGTTAGTTACTATTTGCGGCCGCCGAGCAGTGCGTCTACGAAGCTCTCCGGCTCAAACGGCGCCAGGTGGTCAGCACCTTCACCAAGGCCAACCAACTTCACCGGCACACCGAGCTCGTTTTGCACCTGGAATACAATGCCGCCCTTCGCGGTACCGTCCAGCTTGGTCAGGGCAACGCCGGTGATGTCTACTACATCCCGGAACGTACGAGCTTGCAGTAGACCATTTTGGCCAACCGTCGCGTCCAAAACCAGGATGACTTCGTCAACCTGAGCCTTCTTCTCCACCACGCGCTTAATCTTGTCCAGTTGGTCCATCAGACCGACCTTGGTGTGCAGGCGGCCGGCGGTGTCGATGAGCACCACATCAGCGCCGGACTCGATACCGTGAGCAACTGCCTCAAATGCAATAGAAGCAGGATCGGCGCCTTCAGCGCCGCGAACGGTCTCCGCGCCAACGCGTCGCCCCCAGGTCTCCAGCTGGTCGGCTGCAGCAGCACGGAAGGTATCCGCTGCGCCGAGAACAACACGGTGGCCACCGGCGACCAGTACACGAGCCAGCTTGCCCGTCGTCGTGGTCTTACCTGTGCCGTTGACACCGACTACCAGAATCACTGCGGGCTTGCCCTCGTGCGGAAGTGCGCGGATGGAGCGGTCCATCTCAGGCTTGCACTCCTCAATCAACACCTCACGCAGCAGGGCGCGCACTTGCTCTTCCGTGCTCACCTTCTGGCTGGCAATACGCTCGCGCAGCTTATCGACGACACGCTGCGTCGCAGCCGCACCGAGGTCAGCCATAACCAGGATGTCTTCAACCTCTTCCCACGCGTCCTCATCAAGGTCACCCGCGCCCAAGATGCCGAGCACAGACTGGCCAATTGCATTCTGCGACCGTGACAGACGACCGCGCAGGCGGCCCAGACGTCCCTCAGCCGGGTCGATGGAGTCAATCTGCTGTTCTGCTTCTGGCTCTGGCGTCGGCTCCGGCGCAGCTTCCGGCTCCGGCTCTGGCGTCGGTTCTGGTTCGGGAGTCGGCTCCGGCTCCAGCTCCGGTTCAGGAGCAGGAACTACCTCTACCTCAGGCTCTGCTTCGGGCTCTGGTTGTGGTTCCGGCTCGGGCTCTGATTCCTCTTCCCCGGCCGTTGGCAAATCGATTGGGATTTCCCGCATTACGCGGTCATAATCCCCCTCCATTTCGGTGGGGTTATCCGGAATAACCAGTCGACCTTCTGGTTTCAGCAGTGAACCGTCCGGCTGATCGGCAGGTATATCAGCCTGCTTTTCCTCTGGCTCCGGGGCCTGCTTTTCAATCGGCTTTTCCGCCGGTTTCGGCATCGGTTTTTCAACCGGCTGCTTCTCGCGGGTATCAGTCCCACCACCGGCCGGAGCGAAGTTAAAACCACTAGTGGCCTGGTAATTTCCAGACTTCTCCTGCTGGGTGAGTTCCTTAGTATCTTCCTTCGCAAAGGAAATGCGCTGGTTCTTCCTGCGGACATAGCCCACAACAAAGAGCAGCGCGATAATAACGACAATCGCGACGACAAGGAGTATCCACTGAGTTGGAGTCATAACTCTCATTATGCAGTATCAACGACTCTTCCTCACTTACTCCGCGCTTACTCCGCTCCTGTCGACGGAGTTGCGGATGCCGGTGACATTCGCTGCGAGATTACTCGAGTCACACCATCGCCCCGCATGGTCACGCCGTAGAGCACATTCGCAACGTCCATTGTTGGCTTCTGGTGCGTAATGACAATCAGCTGACTGGTCGCGCGGAGTTCCTCGAGCAGCGCAATAAGGCGACGCAGGTTAACGTCGTCAAGCGCGGCTTCCACCTCGTCGAGTACGTAAAAGGGACTCGGGCGCGCGCGGAAAATAGCGACGAGCATTGCCAGCGCCGTCAGCGACTTCTCGCCGCCGGAGAGCAACGACAGCCGCTTAACCTTTTTGCCCGGCGGGCGGGCTTCAACCTCGATACCTGTCGTGAGCAGGTTGTCCGGCTCGGTGAGAACCAGTCGTCCGTCGCCGCCCGGGAAAAGCGTTTGAAAGACTGCGGGGAATTCTGCCTCGACATCGTTCCACGCGTCTGTGAAGAGCTGCAGGATCGTGGCATCGACTTCCTCGACAACATCGGTGAGGTCCTGGCGGGCCTTGAGGACATCATCGAGCTGCGTGGATAGGAAAGAGTAGCGCTCCTCCATCGCCTTATACTCCTCCAGCGCCAACGGGTTGACGCGGCCGAGCACACGCAGATCCTTCTCCGCCTGTTTGAGCTGCTTCGTCACGGCTGCGCGGTCGAAGTTCTCATCAGGAGCAAAGTCCGCGAGCAGGTCATCGACAGACAGCCCCAACTGGTCGACGATGCGCTCTGCAGCCTCGGTCACGCGGACCTGCGCCTGCGCACGGGCGATGTCGCCCTGGTGCGCGGAATCCGTTAGCTGTGCCAGCTCACGTTGCGCCGCATTTGCCTCCGTCCGGGCCGCTGATAGTGCCTGCGACACTGTCTTCTTCTGCGCCTCGGCATCGTCGCGATCGGCCTCTGCCCGCGCCAACGACACGTTGACCTTCGCATGCAAATCCTCAGCCAGCTCCGCGACAACTTCTGCCAATTCGCGCTGGGCAACCTTCGCCATCTGCGCCTGCTCATGGCGGGCCTTCGCTACGCGCTCCGATGCAGCCTGGCGACGGAGCCGCTCGGCCTTGCCTCGTACACTCGACAGTCGCTCCTCTGCCGTACGCAGCGACAGACGCGCCTCTGTTTCCATGGCGCGCACAGCCGTCAGCGCCTCCGAGGCACGGTCACGTTCGCTTGTCGACGGTTCCCCCTCCTCGGGGTCACGGTCAACGCGAGCTAAGCGGTCTGCGACCACCGCCAACTCCTTCTGGAGCTTCGTTACTCGGTCCGCGGCTTCGGCTCCGCGCTGCTCAGCGCGTTCGGCATCATGCACCACGCCGGACAGCTGCGCTGTGGCCCGAGTTCGGGCATCCGTGAGGACCTTCATACGACTCTGGTGTTCACGCAGCGCAGCACGGGCGGCCGCCGCGTCCGTGCGGCGGTCCTCTTCTTCGGCCTGTGCACCGGAGAGCACACCACCGAGGTCACTCAAACGCACCTGTGCTTCTGCTAGTTCTTCGCGAGTCTTAGCAATGTCGGCGGCGATTTCCACACCTGATGCAGTGCCACCAGCACCGCCAGCTACCCAACCAGAGCCACGCAGCACACCATCGCGGTCAACAACGCGCAGTCGAGTATCCTGGGTCACCAGCTCACGGGCGACGTGCTCGTCGTCGCAGGCCACGACGTCAACGAGCAGAGAGGTCAACGAACCCGAAAGCTCCGCGGGCACTGTCACATGATCGAGCAGCCAGGATGCCTGTGCGGGCAGAGTGATGTCCAAGCGCCAAGAGTCGGATGCATCCGCAGAATTGATAACAACGGCACTGCCCTTGCCCGTGGCCACAAGCTCGTCGATAAGCGAATCTCCACTGCCCTCGCTGACCAGTGCTTCGGCGGCCGCGCCGAGGGCGGCAGTGAGCGCTTTTTCCCAGCCAGCGTCGACATCGATGACTTCAGAGAGAACGCCGAGTTCGTGTTTTTCACGTAGCCACGCGGTGCCGTCGTTGGCAGCGGCGGTGCGGGCGGTCTCCAGAGCTTCGATGCGGGCGGACAGACCTGAGACACTGCGTTCGAGGTCGCGCTCGTCAGCGCGGAGTTCTTTCAACCGTGTAGAGGCCAGCTCTGCTTCCCGGTTGGCCTGTTCATAAGCACTCTGCAGCTCGGGACCTTCGAATTCGGCCTCGGCTAGTTCCTGCGCGGCGTTTTCCACGGCTTCGGTGGCATCGGCACGGCGTTCGTCGGCCTCATTGGTTTGCTCGGCAAGGCGTGCAGCTTCGGCTTCGGCGGCTTCCAAGCGGGTGCGCAGAGATTCTTCTGCGGAAATGAGACGAACCACGCCTTCGCGACGGTCGGCGATTGCGCGAACGGCCGCGAGGTGCTCCGCTTCGGCTTCACGGAAAGTCTCCTCGGCGTCGAAGAGCGTTTCGCGGATTTCCTCCAGTTTTTCGCGGGCCTCTGCCTCAGCCTCAGCGAGCGTGGCTTCTTCGGTGGCGGCGTCGTCGGCCCTCTGCTCCAGGAAGTCCGGGTCTGGGCCTACCCACGGAGCGACGGAGTGGTCGGCCGCGCGATCGGCGGCGATGCGGGCCGTCGCTTGAATACGCTCACCGAGTGCGGAGAGACGAAACCACAAATCTCGGGCAGCATCGGCAGCTGGAGTGATGTCCTCCAGTTCGGCTTCGAGTTCTGCAGTGCGCTCAGCGGCAATCTCGGCTCGCTCCGTGGCGGCCTCCACCTTTTCCTCAATGAGCTTGGCTTGACCAGCAATGTCATTGAGGCTGTCCTGCAAATCCACGAAGTCCGCGGCAGCCAAACGCAACTTGGCGTCGCGCAGGTCTGCCTGCACAGTCTGGGCGCGAGAGGCGGCCTCAGCCTGACGCTTCAGCGGTTTGAGCTGACGGGAAAGCTCACCTGTCAGATCCTGCAGACGGTCGAGATTGGCCTGCATCGACTGCAGCTTGCGCTGCGCCTTTTCCTTGCGACGGCGGTGTTTGAGCACGCCTGCGGCTTCTTCGATAAACGCACGACGCTCCTCTGGCCGCGATTCCAGAATCTGCGAAAGCCGACCCTGGCCGACGATGATGTGCATCTCGCGGCCAATGCCGGTGTCGCTGAGGAGCTCTTGGACATCCATGAGGCGGACGCGAGAACCGTTGATTTCGTACTCACTTGCGCCGTCGCGGTACATGCGACGCGTGACAGAGACTTCCTTATATTGAATGGGAAGTGCCCCATCGGAATTGTCGATGGTAAGAGTGACCTCCGCGCGCCCCAAAGGCTTTCGCCCGGAGGTTCCCGCGAAGATGACATCTTCCATTTTGCCGCCACGGAGGGTCTTGGCGGAATGCTCACCCATAACCCACGCGAGGGCATCGACGACATTCGACTTACCAGATCCATTCGGGCCGACAACTGCGCAGATGCCGGGCTCGAATTTCATCGTCGTCGCCGAAGCGAAGGATTTAAAGCCCTTCAGAGTCAGCGATTTCAAATACATGGGGCAATATCTTACCCGTAGTTACGGTTTGGAGCTGAATTACCCCAAGCACGCACCCTGTTACACAAGATTGTTTACACAGCGTTGTTTACACCACTGCCTGCTTGGCCGACGTGTAGGCCGACTCACCGTGCTGAGCGACGTCGATACCAGAATGTTCCTGCTCGCCGTGGATACGCCAACCGACGGTTGCCTTCAGGACTCGGGCAATGATGTACGTCAGCACGCCCGAGAACACAGCTGCGATGACAGCAATAATGATCTGGATGGCAAACAACTTCAGCCCGTCGATGCCACCGCCGGTAAGCAATCCGCGATCGTTGGCCAGCAGGCCAACACCAATCGTTCCCCACATAGCTGCAACCAGATGTAGACCAACCACATCCAGGGTGTCATCGAAGTTGAACTTGTACTTTAAGCCAACGCCCCAGCAAGCCAGCGCACCGCCGATATAGCCCAGAATGATCGAGGTCACTGGGTTCATATCTCCTGCGGCCGGAGTAATAGTCACAAGCCCTGCGATGACACCCGAAGCGGCGCCCAGCGAGGTGGGATGTCCATCACGAATACGCTCGAGTGAAATCCAGCCGAGCATACCCACGCACGCTGCCACCGTCGTATTCAGCCATGCCAGACCAGCGACACCGTCGGCCGCAAATGCCGAACCGCCGTTGAAGCCGAACCAGCCGAACCACAGCAGTGCAGCACCCAGCATGACGAGTGGCAGATTGTGCGGGCGATGCTGGCTGCCATCGATGGACTTGCGCTTACCGACGATAATCGCCAGCACCAAAGCGGCAGTACCAGCAGCAATGTGCACAACCGTACCGCCAGCGAAGTCAATTGGAGCGATCAATGCTTCACCGTCAGCGGTACCGAACAGCTTTGCCGACAGCCCCTCTGCCGAGTGGCTCAGCAGGCCACCGCCCCAGACCATGAAGGCCATTGGGAAGTACACCAGCGTCGTCCAGAAGCCGACGAAGATCAACCAGGTGGAGAACTTCACACGTTCAGCCAGCGCACCGGAAATCAGCGCCACCGAGATAGAGCAGAACGTGAGCTGGAACCCGATGTCGATGATGTTCGGGTACCCGTTCGCACCTGCGATGTAGTTGCCGTCACCATCCGTAATCGAGTTACGCAGACCGAAGAACTCGAATGGGTTGGCAAAAACACCACCGATCGACTGCGATCCGTAGGACATCGACCAGCCCCACAGCACGTAAATGGCACCGACAACGCCGACCGCACCAAAACTCATCATCATCATGTTGAGCACCGACTTCTGTCGCGACATGCCGCCATAGAACAGCGCGAGCGCCGGTGTCATCAGCAAAACCAACGAAGCCGAAATCAGCATCCACGCTGAGTTTCCAGACTGTGCAATTACTTCTTCAGGCGTCATATGTGCCTCCCCTGCCTGTCAGTAGGTAGTTATTAACTTAATCCACTCGCCTTTCGTATTTACGTATTCTTTTTCCCGGTTGCGTAGGTTTTTAGCGCTCTGAGACCTCTACAACGCACCAATCGACTACCTCAAGACACGAAAAA
Source organism: Corynebacterium sp. 239_CJEI (assembly GCF_001055995.1). Classification (NCBI taxonomy): domain Bacteria; kingdom Bacillati; phylum Actinomycetota; class Actinomycetes; order Mycobacteriales; family Corynebacteriaceae; genus Corynebacterium; species Corynebacterium sp. 239_CJEI. Next base: position 21,586 of record NZ_JVOW01000017.1, read on the forward strand.
TCCCCCGCCAACTGCGCAAAAACAATGACATAGAGCGAGGGATAGAACGTATTCGAATTTTTCGGATTCCTACACCGACATGGGGGGGGGAGGAAGGCAGTTGGCACCCGCTTAACGACGGTCAAACGTGCTCAATGCACCCTTCGGTTCCTGCCATAACGGCACCACTGCCGTCACATCGCCCGGAGTATTCGGCCCCTCAAGCCAAGCGAGCAAACTCTCACAGTCTGCCCGTGGCCCTTCAGCAACAACTAACACCCGACCATCCGGGTAGTTCTGGGCGTAACCAACCAACCCCAACTCCAGAGCCGTCGCGCGGGTGTACCAGCGAAAACCAACACCTTGAACACGACCGTGTACCCACGCGGTGAGGCGGACGTCGTTAAGCAACATCGGACTCACGCACTGTCATCGGGTCGGAACCGTCCCAGCACTCAATCTTGTCGTGGCCGCGGACGTTAGGCAGATCATCGCGGTGGAATACCGGATTAAGCCCCTTGGACTTCTGCTCGGAGTAATTCTTTAGTAGGGCGACAGCTACGCCGCCCAGCGGCAGAATGGCGATGATATTGATGGTGGCCATGAGTGCGGAGAAAGTATCTGCAAGCGACCAGACGAGCGGCACGGAACCGACAGCTCCGCCAATCACGCACAGGATGACCAGGACACGCACGGTGTTCAGGACAGCCTTGCTCTTTGACAGGAACGGGATATTCGCCTCGGCGTAGTAGTAGTTACCCACCAGCGAGGAGAACGCGAGGAAGAAGATGATAACCGTGACCGCGTGGATGGCCCACGTACCCACCTGCGCCGACAGCGCAGCCTGAGTTAACGCGGTGCCCTCCGCATCGCCGCCGAAGGTCGGATCGGACAACAGGATGATAACTGCGGTGATAGTACAGACGACCCAGGTGTCGAAGTAGACGCCCATCGTCTGGATGAGGCCCTGTTTGACCGGGTGCGACACCGACGCCGTAGCCGCCGCATTTGGTGTGGAACCCATACCGGCCTCGTTGGAGAACAGACCACGGCGAATACCCTGCATCATGGCGGTACCGACAGCGGCACCAGCGATCTCACGGATACCGAAGGCGTGCTCGAAGATGAGCTTGATCATGCCCGGCACTTCAGTGATATTGAGAGCCAGCACAATCAGACCGAGGATGATGTAGGCCACGGCCATGATCGGTACGACAATTTGCGTCACCGCCGAAATGCGCTGCACACCACCGAAGATGATGACGCCGGCCAAGATTGCCAGCACAATGCCGACGCAGAATTTAAAGATCGGCGTTCCCTGACCAGTCGACTCAGCCACAGCCGCCGTGATTGAGTTGGACTGCACCGCATTGAACACAAAACCGTAGGTCACCGTGATAGCGATGACGAAGAGCGACGCCATCCAGCGCCAGTTCTCTCCCAGCCCCTTGGTGATGTAGTACGCGGGCCCTCCTCGGTAAGAGTCCTTATCCCGCACCTTGTACAGCTGCGCCAGCGTCGACTCCACGAAGCTGGTAGCACCGCCAATCGCAGCGAGCAGCCACATCCAAAACACGGCACCTGGCCCACCCGTAGTGATTGCCACCGCCACACCTGCGACGTTACCGGTACCGACACGCGAGGCAGCAGAGATTGTGAAGGCCTTAAAGGCCGAGATGCCCTTGACCCCCTCGGAGATGTCAGACGGCTTTTCGGTAATTGCCTTGAACATCTCCGGGATGTACCGGAGCTGCACCACAATGGTCCGCCAGCAGAAGTACAGGCCTGCACCGCTGAGTAGCAGAATCATGAACAGCCAGTACTTGTCATTCCAGGCGTTGACCCAATCGGTCGCTTGTTCCATGAAGCTCATAAGGAAATTCTAGCGCTGACAGGTGGGACACAGATAACTCGATCTATTCCCAAATGGCAGACGGACAATTGCGCGCCCACACCTCGAGCACGGCTCCCCCGCTTGGCCATAGGCGTTCAAGCTCCGCTCGAAATAGCCACTTTCGCCGTTGACATGCACATATAACGCATCGAAGCTCGTGCCACCCGCCGCTAGCGCCCGCTGAAGTACCGCTTGCCCCTCGCGCAAAAGTTTCGCTAAACGACGGACCGAAAGGTCACACGCCGGCACGCGCCCATCGACCTTCGCTGCCCAAAGCATTTCGTCGGCATAGATGTTACCGATACCCGACACAATGTTCTGGTTGAGCAATACGGCCTTAATCGGCGAACGCGACTTCATCATGCGGTGTGCAAGTGCAACCACATCGACAGTTGGCTCCAATAGATCGGGCGCGATCTTGACTGCGGGTTCCGGAACAAAGCGACCGTGGGATTCGACCATTTCACAGGCCCAGACCCAACCAAAGGTGCGCTGATCGTTGAAGTTGATAAGGTGCCGAGCGCCGTCCGGCAGGGCTATGTCAAATGCGGCCCTGGTGTGGCGTCCGGGCAGCGTATCGGGCGTGTACGGAGCTTCCACACGCAATTGGCCGCTCATACCCAGGTGGATGGCAATTGCGGAGTCGTCGTCAAGCGTGAGCCACATGAACTTGCCGCGGCGATCCGTAGCGATAACCGTGCGCCCGCGCGTGCGACCGATAAACTCTGCGGCACCACCGGGTTGGCGCCGCACGGCACGAGCGTTGTAGACGAAAGTGTCCTCGATGCGGCCACCGACGACGTAAGCGTCGAGACCGCGGCGTACGGACTCGACTTCAGGAAGCTCGGGCATTATGCCAGTGCAGTATGCGCCTGATGCGCGGCGTGCATCTCGGCTTCCTTCTTCGTGGCGCCGGTACCGCTGCCCTTAACCACGCCGTCAACCAGCACGTCAACGTAGAAAGTTAGGTCATGGTCGGGGCCGGTGGTGCGCACGGTGTACTCAGCAGCCGGTAGTTGCTTGACCGCCAGGCGCTCCTGCAACAGCGTCTTCCAGTCACGACCGCGAGACTCCGTCGGGGCATCGTCAATCATCTGGTTAAACAGGCGAAGAACGGTCTCGCGGGCAACCTCAAAGCCATGCTGCAGGTAAATGGCACCCAGCAGCGCCTCGGTGGTGTCAGCGAGAATTGAGTGCTTATCCGCACCACCGGTGGCCTTCTCACCGCGACCGAGGAGAATGTGCTCCCCCAATCCGATACTGCGGGCCAGGTCAGCCAGCGCGTACATGTTCACGACACCTGCGCGCATCTTGGAAATATCCTGCTCAGCGCGGTCCGGGAAGCGACGGTAGAGTTCTTCAGCAACGCACATGCCCAGCACGGCGTCGCCCAGGAACTCTAGCCGCTCGTTATTGGTCAGCATGCCATTTTCATTCGCGAAACTGCGGTGGGTCAAAGCGAGCTTCAGGGACTCCTCTGATAGCTCAACACCGAGTTTTTCCAGCAGCGGGGCGTGATCGACGGCCTCGAAAGCCGCCTTTCTAGCCGCCTCACCGGTTAGCCGACGCTTGCGGCTCATCCGTTATATCTCCTTTAAAGTCTTCGTCTAAGTCGTCGTCGATTACTTCTCGTCGCCGAGCGAGCCAAACTTTTCCGCCAGGCCAGCCCAACGCGGATCAATGCGCTCCTCTTCACCCGAGATGCCGTCTGGCTCCGGCACTTCTGAGTCCGACTCAGCACAGCTGGAATCGAAATCCAGACAGGTCGGATTGAAGGGCAGATTCAAGCCCGCCTCATCGATGACGGCTTGAGTGATATCCACCGTATTGTCGACGATCTGGCCAACTTCGTCCTCAAGGTCTTCTTCCTCGGCATCGTCGCCTGTGATGAAGTCCTCGTTGTTGGAAAAGACAGCCGAAATGTGGAAGCTGAGCTCCGGATTCAGCGGGGCTAGGCAGCGGACACACTCGCCGGTGGCCTTGGCAGTCACAGTCGCGTCAACCATGACACCACTGCCGAGGTTCGTGACAATGCCGTCAACGACAACCTCCTCGCCAGCGGCGATGCCAATCATCTCGACACCAACGCGGACGGGGCTATCGCCTACCTTGCGGAACTGCTCGGGCATGCCGCCCTGCAGACATGTCGAAACGTCCAGAACAAATGGGGATGAGTCAGTCATGATAGACCTCAGTCTACCCCGAAGATGCGCTAACGCTCGTACCGGCGGCGTTCCTGCCCCTCGGAGAAGGAAGACGGCGCGCTCTGTGCCCCTGCACCACCGCCGACGGCACCGGCCCCCGAACGCAGTACCGAGCGATTGCGACCGACATTACGCAGGGTCTCCTGGAGAGTCTGTTCAAACTCGGCGAGCTTGGAATCAACGTAGCGGTCACACTCTTCACGGAGGCGAGAGGAATCCGCGTGTGCGTCGGAAAGCAGACGATTCGCCTCGTCGTTGGCTTCGCGGACGACCGTTGACTCAGCGACCAGGCGAGCCTGCTCCTCGCGGCCTTCCGCAACGGAACGCTCGTAGGATTCGTTACCAGCGTGAATCAGGCGATCGGACTCGGCAGAAGCACGATCCACAATGCTGTCGTACTCGTGCTGAGCATCCTCGCGGAGGCGACGGGCGTCGTCCTCAGCGGCCGCGACGGTGCCAGCTGCGTGGGCATTGGCATCCTCGACGGTGTGGTTAGCGCGGGCCTCGGCCTCGTCGACAATGCGATGGGCTTCTTCATCCGCAGTCGAAATGGTGTTGTTCGCCCGGGCTTCAGCATCGTTGATAATCTCATCCCGCTGGTCCAAGACATCCTGCGCGTCATCGAGCTCAGCCGGGAAAGCATCCCTCAGCTCATCGAGCAACTCGAGAACACGCTGACGCGGAACCATACAATTGGCCGACAGTGGCACGCCGTGTGCCTCTTCTAGGATCTGGACCAGTTCATCAAGAGATTCGAAGACGCGAAACATGACTTACATGCTACTTCAGTCGGCGCTGCAGGGCGTGCAAGACAGGCTCAGGAACTAGCCCTTCCACCGAACCGCCGTAGCGAACAACTTCCTTCATCAGTGTCGACGACACATGACCGTACTTCGGATCAGCTTCCACAAAGAGAGTCTCAATGCCCGTCATGCGCCGATTCATCTGCGCCATGGGCGCCTCGTACTCGTAGTCCGCCGCCGAGCGCAGACCCTTGACCAGGCAGGTGATACCCTGCGCGGAGGTGTAGTCAACCAACAGCTTCGACCAGGAGTCCACCTGCACATTGTCCAAGTGCTGCGTGCACTGCCGAATGAGGTCCATGCGCTCTTCGACGTTGAACATGCCCTGCTTATTCGGGTTGTGGGTAACCAGCACGGTCACCTGATCGAATTGGCGCGCGGCACGCTCAATCACATCGAGGTGACCAGAGGTCATGGGATCGTAGGAACCGGGGCAGCATGCGTGAGTCATAGAGGTCAAACCACCTTTGGCCGTCGTAAAGCGTAAAGAAGAACGTTAAGCGTTGTAGATAGCGGTGTCGAAGCGCGCCAAACCGTGAATGCGACGCTTCAGCTTCTGCTGGAGCTGTTCGTAGCCCTCGGGCCACTGCGTCTCCTCGTCATCGCGGTGACGCTCCACAGTCACGACCGCGCCCGGCGCGAGGAAACTGCGCAGCGCCTCCAGCATCTCTGTAACGGCCTCCCCCGCCAGCTCATAGGGCGGATCCGCAATAACGCGGTCAAAAGGCTCGCCCGGCGCGCCCGCAAGGTACGACGACACTTTCATCGGAGACACGGCCACATCAGGATGCCCCACGGTGCGAATGTTCTTTTCAATAGCGGCAATGGCGTTCGGATCGTTTTCCACCAACACGACGGAACGCGCGCCGCGAGAAGCCGCTTCCAAACCGAGCGCGCCCGAGCCAGCAAACAGGTCGAGAACGCGAGTTCCCTCTAGCCCAAAGCGTGTTGACCAGGAGGAAAAGATGGCTTCCTTCGCGCGGTCACTAGTTGGCCGAGTGGTCTCTCCCTTAGGCGCGACTAGCCTACGACCGCGTGCCTCACCTGCAATAATGCGGGTCATCTACTTCCCTTCGTGCGATGTGTTCTCGTTGCCGTTGTGCTGTGCCGTGGCGCTGTGAGTTGCTGGCGTGATTCTTGCCAGCAGCTGACCGCCTTCGACATCCACAAATTGATCTGCCGCCACCTCCGCGACCGTGCCCGGGCAGGGCGCTAAAACCGGCGCTTCTAGCTTGACGGCCTCCACGACCGCAATAACCTGACCGGTCGTCACCGAGTCTTTCTCGGCGACCTCCCAGCGGACTACTCCTGCAAAAGGTGCACAGACATCTACCATGCCCAACAGTCTACTTTGGTCTTACTAGGAGCGGTCCAAGTAGTTCGACTGCTCTTCATCGATATCGGAGATAAGCTCTCCCACAAGCCTCTCATCAACATCGAGAAGAGCCATGGCATCATGTCGGGTGCGCTCGATGATTTCGCCGTCGGTGGTGAGGTCCACCAGGCCGAGGCCGGTTGCCAGTCCCGATTGGTCATCGCCGAGCAGATCGCCGAAACTACGCGTGGCCAGGTCCAGCTCCGCCAGTTGAATGCCGTCGGTGGTGGCGGCAATGCGGTCCAGCCGGGTGCGCTCCGGTGTCTGCGAATGCGTGTGTGTACATAGGAAGCACAGGCCACCACGGTCACCACGGCCGACACGACCGCGCAGCTGGTGAATCTGCGAGATACCGTAGCTCTCGGCGCGGCGAATCATCATGATCGTGGCCTCTGGTACATCCACGCCGACTTCGATAACTGTGGTGGACACCAGCACATCCAGCTGTCCTGTGGCAAAGGCCTGCATCACGCGGTCTTTGTCCTCCGGTGCCATATTGCCGTGCAACTGACTGATACGTACACCGGGCAGTTTTTTCCTCGCTCGGTCGAACACCGCCTCCACGGACTCGTCGAGGAACTGTTCCTCATCGCGGGTAATGCGGGGACAGACAATGAAGGCGCGGTTGCCCTTGGCCACTTCTTCCCCAATGCGCTCCCAGGTTCGTGCCTCCCAGCGGGGTTTCTCCAGCGTCGGTACGACAAAGGATTGGATTTCCTGACGTCCCCGTGGCAATTCCGTCAACTGCGAAACTGCGAGGTCGCCAAAAATGGTCATCGCTACCGTGCGCGGAATCGGGGTTGCCGACATCACCAACAGATGCGGTGTCATTCCACCCCGTCCCCTGCTTCGCAGCTGATCGCGCTGGCGCACACCAAAGCGGTGCTGCTCATCGACGACCACCAGCCCGAGATCGAAGAACTCCACGCCCTCACTGAGCAGGGCATGCGTGCCGACGACAATGTCAGCCTCCCCGTTGACTGCCTCCAACAGGGTTGCCCGGCGCTCCTTCGTCGACATCGATCCCGTCAACAGTCGTACAGTCACTGCTACTCCGGCTTGCTCCAGCATCGCTGTCAGCGATCGGTAGTGCTGTTGGGCCAGGACTTCCGTCGGCGCCAGCATCGCGCACTGCCTGCTGGAATCGACTGCTTGCAGCATTCCCAGTAGGGCCACCACGGTCTTACCCGAGCCGACTTCACCTGCTAGCAGGCGGTTCATCGGGTTAGACCTCGCTATATCCTGCGCGATATCGGCTGCGACCGCGACCTGACCGTCGGTAAGCGAAAACGGCAACCCCCGGCGTAGCTCGTCGCGAAGTCCCCCGGCGACTTCCATGCAGGCCGGAGCGGTGAGACTCGCTTGAGTACGCTTGCGTGCACCAACGGCGAGCTGGAGCTCAAGCGCTTCGTCGTACTTCAGTCGGGCAAGCGCGATGTCGGGGCCCGCGATGGAGGGAAAGTGTGCGCCACGCAGTGCGGAGTCGAAATCGGTAAGTCCCTCCGGCGTGGCGGGCAATGGGTCTGGCTGCAGCGGTAACCATTCGAGGATGCGCTGCATGTACAGAGCCAGGTGAATACCCGCTACTCCTTTACGGCCACGGTAAATGGGCAGATAGGGGCGCGTGAGCAGCCGCTGCATCTCCGCAATCCCCTTGGCTGTCTTCGTCAGTGTGGCCAGCTTGCCAGTGGCTGCGCCTACCGAACCATCGGCTTTAAGCACCATGCAATCAACATTTTTCAGCTGTAGCTCATTGCGGAACTCGCTGAGCGTGCCAACAATGAGTAGACGCACACCGGGGTGCAGCATATTGCGCAGCCATTCGGCACCGAAAATCGCGGCCGGAAGAATGCGCACGCCGTCGCTGACATAGATTTTCAGTGGCTTGCGTCGGTCGGCGAAGGCGGGCGCTGGCGAAATGCTGTGCACCTCCACGACTGTGGTGATGGTGTCGCCAATGTCGGAAAATGACACATCTAAGCTCTTACCCTGCGCCACGTAGCGCTTCGGGAAATTCGTCAGCGCATCCGAGACGGTCTCCATACCAAAAGCCGTATGCAGCTTCTTTGCAGTCTTTGGCCCCACCACGATATTCAGGGGCGTGCGCGCATAATCCGAGCCGAGCCATCCGAGCATCGCGCTACTCGATTCCTACCTGCACCAGCTCATCGATGCCGGTCGCATCATAGGCTACGACCTCCACAGGCTTGTCCAGCCGCGCCCGCACTTGCGCTATGTCCACGCCCTCAGCTCCGCGCCCGAGCAGCAGAGTCACTAGTTCCCCGCCGCCAGCCAACAGGTCTGAGATGGTCTCTGTGAGCGCGTCAGTCAGGGGCTTATCGACGTCCGCAGCGACTACAGCCGTTCGCGTGCCATTGGCAGCCTCTCCCATCGCATACGCAGCAACCGCCAGCGGCAGCTCAGCCGAATGCACGGCCAAGGCAGCAAGGCCAGCCGGAATGGAGACTGTGGACACTACCGCGAGAGTCGGATTAGCCGCAGCAGCAGCGAATTCGATATCCGCCAATTCCTGGTCGCTGACCAGCCCATTTGGCAGCAGGATAACCTCGTCCGCGCCCCTCATGGCAGTCAGTGCCTTGGTGACCACATTGTCAGCGAACTCCTGGTCGGCGATGGCTGCGCGATCTGTGGGAGTGGATGTGGGAGTCGGAGCGGGGGTCGGGCTGATAGCAATCGCCCCAGAGGAGGTGATGAGATCATTCAGCGGACCATCCGGCACTACCGCAATGAGGATGCGAGTGGAGTCAGGTGTTGTCTCCGGCTCATCGAGCACCTCGATACGGATGCGTTCCGGACGACCGAAGTCAAGTGCTGCCTCGATAACCGCGCCCGGCTCCACTGTGTGGATATGCACCATGTACTGCGCGGTCTCCGCATTACCAGCATCACCTGCGATGATGAGCGAATTGCCCAGCGGGTTCAACCGCTCTCGCAGCGCTTCCACCGCCTGGGTATCCGCCAAGGAAATCAGGTACATGACCTCCATCTCAACGGTGGCTACGTGTGGCGCGTCGACATGCAAATCGACCGGTGCGGCTGCGCGGCCGCTGACTTCGTCGGCAAGCGCGTCGAGCAGAATGACCAACCCCGCGCCGCCGGCGTCGACCACGCCCGCCTGCTGCAGTGCCGGGAGCTGGCTGGGGGTTTTCGCCAGCGCATCGCGAGCGGCATCCGCGATCGTGTCGGCGAGCTCCTCAATCGAGTCGCCCTCAAATTCCTCCGCGGCAATCGCGGCGTGCCGCAGGACTGTCAGAATCGTGCCCTCCACCGGATTGGCAATCGCTTGGGAAACATGTTGCACAGCTAGCTTTAGCGAGTGTTGTACCGACTCAACGCCAATGCCACTACCGGAGGCAGCCTCAGCCACCGCGCGAAAAACCTGCGAGAGCACAGTGCCCGAATTACCGCGGGCGCCGCGCACTGCACCGGCAGCTAGGGCCGCGGTGACTGCGCGAACATCGGAAGCGTCAGCCTTTTGCGCTTCCTCATAGGCCGAACTCAACGTCGCGAGCATATTCGACCCGGTATCGGAATCCGGTACTGGGAAGACATTGAGACTGTTGATCTCATCGCGGCGGGATTGAAGCGCGTCAATCCCCCGGGCAACCCAGCCGACAATGGCGGCAGAACCAATCTGCAAAGACATGAATTCCTATTCTAGCGTCCAGTCGATAGGGGTAGCTCCCTGACGAATCAGCGACTCATTGGCCCGGCTGAACGGACGCGACCCGAAGAACCCACGGGATGCCGACAGCGGTGACGGGTGCGGCGAACAGATGCAGTCCACGCCGGGGAGCCAACGCTGCAAACTCTGCGCGTCGCGTCCCCACAGAATGGCCACGAGAGGCTGATCACGGGCGACCAATGCTTTGATGGCATGCTCCGTGATTGCCTCCCAGCCCTTACCGCGGTGCGAGGCAGCAGCACCCGGGCGCACGGTCAGTACACGGTTGAACAGGGCCACGCCCTGCCTACTCCACGGAGTGAGGTCACCGTTGGAGGGAGTCGGGAGCCCCAGGTCGGAGGAGTACTCCTTAAAAATATTCGCCAACGACCGCGGTACCGGCTTCACATCCGGCTGGACCGAGAAGCTAAGCCCCATCGCATGCCCCGGGGTCGGGTACGGGTCCTGACCGATAATGAGCACCTTGACCTCATCGAATGGATAAGTAAAGGCGCGCAGCACATCGGTGCCCGCGGGCAGGTAACCGTAGCCGGCCGCGTTCTCCTCGCGCAGGAACTGCCCCATCCGGTGGATGTCATCGGCCACTGGCTCCAGCGCCTTCTGCCACCCTTCTTCGACCGGCAACGGATCCATGTCATGCAGCCTTTCTTCTCAAAACCTCTTCGAACTCTTAAAAGGAAACCCAACCGGCATCGCGGGCAGGAGGTTTGCCGTCGATAAGCACCGAATCGAACTTTTCCTTCGACACCGTACCGATAGCGCGGAACCCCGTCGGAGGCTCCCCCGGCGTCGAACCGATCAGTGTATGGTCCTCCCCTCCGGTGAGCACCCACTCCCACGGGTCGATGCCCAGGTATTCACCAGCGGCAATCTGCAACTCATCGGGCGCAATAGCACTGCTGTCAACTTCCAAAGTAACCCTGGAGGCCTGCGCAATAGCGCGGAGATCCACCACCAGTCCATCGGAATTGTCCGTCAGTGAACGCACACCTGTGGCTCGCGCCGTGGCACCCCTGCGATATTCAAATTCGGGCGTACAGTGTGCTGCCACCAGCTGCGCAAACTCACTCGGAACCTTTGCCGGGCTTCCGCAGTGCTGCAGCAGCGCAAGGCCCGCAGCAGAGTAGCCGATGCGTCCCGACGCAATCACCGTATCCCCCGCGCGTGCCGCTGAGCGCAGCAGCGGCCGCCCAAGCCCACCGAGTTCGCCCATCGCACTGATGGAAATCACCAGAGAATCTCCGCTGACCATGTCACCACCGACGAGCTCCGCCGGACATTGCTTGCCTTCCTGCCACAACCCCTCGGCGATACCGGTGACCACACTCACCGGAGTATGCAACGGTGCTGAGATGGCGAAAAGCATGGCCGTTGGACGCGCACCCATCGATTCGATATCGGCGAAGTTCTGTACTGCGGCCTTAGCTCCAACTTGCTGAGGTGTCGACCAGTCCAGGCGGAAATGGCGCCCTTCCACCAACATGTCGGTGGAAGTGACAAAACGGGCGTTGGGGGTTGTCTGTGTCAAGACGGCGGCATCGTCGCCATTGCGTGCCGACGGGGCGATAGCCCGGATGGCCTCAATGACCCCAAACTCGCCAATATCGCCAATGGTCAATTCAGTCACAGTGTCGAGTCACATTCCTAATAGTCGATGGTTAACCGTTAATAGCGGAACCCGTCTCGGTATTGCCCCCCAACCAATTGGAGTTGGTACCGGACAACGTAGAATCAGGCCCATGGTAGACGCACCCCCATCGGGAGAAACAGTTCAGTCCAAGGGTAGCCGGACACGCGCGGGCATCGCACTCGCTATCGCCATTATCTCTATCCTCGGCATCATTTTTGCCGCAAAGATTTACCAGGATAATCAGGCGACAAAGCCAGTCGCGATTTCCAACCCGGAGCTCCCCGCCAATGACTCGCCCGAGTGTGCGGAACTGCTCGACCGACTGCCAGATCGCGCCGCAGGTCTGGTTCGCGCCGACATTGCAGAGCCAGCTCCAGAAGGTGCCGCTGTGTACCGAAACTTGGAACAAGACCGCATCACGCTGCGCTGTGGCGCGAACGTACCTAGCCAGTACAACGAACTGGCTAAGACCGAAGAGGTCAAGGGCATTTCGTGGCTGCGTGTTGTCGACAGTACCGACGAGTCTTTGGCGACTTGGTTCACCGTCGGGCGCGAACCGGTTGTTGCAATTACCGCCGAAGGAAATGCAGAGGCGGAGGATGCCCTGAGTGACCTCGCCGAGGCGCTGCGCCCGGACTCCGCGTACAAGAACAAGCCGGAGCGCGGCGGCGTCCCACTGGTAGAACTGGCAGCTCCGGAAGCTGATAGGCGCTGCAGCGGCTTGGAGGCTGCCCTCCCCCGCGAGCTTGGCAACCGTCACCGTCTGAGCACAGAGGAAATGCCGGCTGACATGCCGAAGGACATGGTCATTTGGGGCGGCACCCCAGCCGATCCGGTGGTGCTGCGCTGTGGTGTCGACGAGCCGGCTGGCTATAGCACCACCACGCAGCAGCTGACGCAGGTTGGCGACATTGTCTGGTTCAACGAACCAACGCTTTCCTCCGGTACCTCCGCCACCTGGTACGCCATGGGCCGGGAGCGCTTCGTCGCCGTTGAAATGCCGATGTCGGAGGCCAGCTCACTGATGCCGGTGCTCTCCTCGGTCATCGCGGACAACCTGGAGAACATCTCGCCGAGCGAAGAAAAGTAAGAACCAACTTCTATCGACGAGCTACTAGCGCCCGCTCAATCAGGGCGCTGAGCAGCTCCTCGTAGGCAACACCGGAAGCCGCAAACATCTGCGGGTACATCGAAATCGGGGTAAAGCCCGGCATGGTGTTGACCTCATTGATAATCGGGCCATTATCCGTGACAAAGAAGTCCACGCGAGTCAGCCCATCAGAGCCCAGTGCCCTGAACGCCCGACGAGCATCCGTGTCCAGTGCCTTCAAAACATCCTCCGGCAGCTCAGCCGGGATCTGCGCCGAGACGACATCATCCAAGTACTTGGTCTCAAAACCGTAGAAGCCCTCGTCAGAGTCCTCCGTGCCACGCAGCAACGACGGAACTGATACCTGCAGGCTGCCGTCAGCGCGCTGCAGCACACCAATCTCCACTTCGGCGCCGTCTACACCGGCCTCTACAATGACCTTCCAGTCGTGCTCTCGGGCCAGCTCTACCGCCGCATCCAGATTCGCCCAATCATCGACGCGGGAGATACCAATCGACGATCCACCACGGGCAGGTTTAACGAACACCGGCAGGCCAAGGGTCTCCTTGTCCTCGTCGGAAAGCGACTCGCCGACATGCAAAACAACCTGCTTGCCAATAGGAAGCCCCGCTGCCTGCAAGAGATTCTTCGTGCGTTCCTTATCCATTCCCGCAGCGGAAGCGAGCACGCCCGGGCCGACATAAGCAATGCCGGAAAGCTCAAAGAGCCCCTGAATCGTGCCGTCCTCGCCGTGCGGACCGTGGAGGACCGGGAAGATAACGTCGACGGTGTCGAAAACCTCGCCGGCGCGATCACCGGTGACGAAGCGGAATTCACCGCGGCGTGACGGCGAGGTGCTCAGCGCAACCTCCTCGCCCGGGATGACCTCAGGCATCGTACGCCCCTGCGTGCGCAGCGTATCCGTCTCACGCGTGCCGACGGTCCAGACACCATCCTTGGTAATACCAATGGGAACCACTCGGAAGCGGTCTTCATCCAGGTGATCCATAATTGCGCCGGCCGAGACACAGGAAACACTGTGTTCAGGGCTTGCGCCGCCGTAGATGACGGCGACGGAAATGCGATCTGCAGACGAGCTATTCGACGAAGTCATGGTGACTAAGTTTAGCCCCGACCTCGTTTAAGTGGTTACTCCGACTTGCGGCTGCGCCCCATCAGCTTGCGAATTGTCTCATCGACCTTCGCGCCTTCGTGGCAGACGGCGTAAACGGCCTCAGTAATTGGCATTTCCACGCCATTGCGACGAGCGAGGTCACGGACCGAGATTGAAGAAATCACACCCTCAGCCACCTGACCGCGCGTAGCGTGCTGCGCCTGCTCCATCGTGTCACCGCGACCGAGACGATCGCCGAAGGTACGGTTACGCGACAGCGGCGAGGAACAAGTGGCCACCAAGTCACCGAGGCCCGCCAATCCCGCGAAAGTCTTATCTTCTGCACCAACCGCGTCGCCCAGACGCGTGATTTCCGCCAAGCCACGGGTGATAATGGTTGCCAGCGTGTTCTCACCCAATCCTTGACCAGCGGCCATACCGCAGGCCAACGCAATGACGTTCTTGCAGGCACCGCCGATTTCGCAGCCGATCACATCGGTGTTGGTGTACGGGCGGAAGTAATTAGTGGCAACTGCCGCCTGAATCATCTTGGCGTTGTTCTCATCGGCGCAAGCAATCACCGTTGCCGCTGGCTGCTCCATCGCAACTTCGCGGGCGAGGTTCGGGCCGGACAGCACCGCAATACGCTCTGCTGGCAGGTCTGTGACCTCCGCAATGACCTCACTCATGCGCAGATGTGTCTCGCGCTCCACACCCTTGGCCAGGCTGAGCAGAATCGTCTCCGGCCCGATGAAGTCCTTCCAGACCTTGAGGTTGTCACGCAGAGTCTGCGAGGGCACGCCCAGCACCACCACATCCGCGCCCTTCAGCGCGGCCTCTGCATCCGAGGTGGCTTCGATGTTGCGCGGCAGCCCCAGACCAGGCAGGTAGTCGTGGTTTTCGCGGCTGATCTCAATACGCTGTGCCTGCTCCGCACGTCGCGACCACAGCCGTACAGGATTGCCCGCATCAGCAAAAACCTTGGCGAGCGTCGTGCCCCACGAGCCCGCACCCATCACTGAAACCTGCACCATCGCCGCGACCTTCCTCCGTTAGTCTCTAATCTCCAACAAGTCTAGCGAGACGTTCTCACACTGCGATACTAAACTAGGTCGGCGACAAAGGATTGAAAGGGAATTCACGATGATGCACGAAGAGGACAAGGACCTCAAGGGCGATACCTCCGTGACCGGTCGCCTGCGCCAGATTCCAACGAAGCCAGGTCAGGATGTCACCAAGCCGACCTTCGCGGCCGGCGCGGTTCTATGGCGCGGCGATGTCCACAACCCTGAAATCTGCGTGATTCACCGTCCCTCCTACGACGACTGGTCGCTGCCGAAAGGCAAGCTCGACGCCGGCGAGAACCTCATTGCCACCGCCGTCCGCGAAATCTGGGAAGAGACCGGTTACCGCGTCCGTCTGGGCAAGCTCGTCGGCAACGTCTCTTACCCTGTCGCCGGACGCACGAAGCTGGTCTGGTACTGGACCGCTGAGGTTCTAGACGGCGAATTCGAACAGAACTCCGAGGTCAACGAGCTTCGTTGGGTCTCCTGGGACGAAGCCGAGGAGCTGCTGTCCTACGACCTCGACCGCGACGTGCTGGTCAAGGCCCGCAAGCGCATGAACAAGGAACCGGACACCCGTCTCATTCTGGTTCGCCATGGGCGTGCGCACCGTCGCACCAACTGGAACGGCAATGATGCACTGCGACCACTGGATAAGAAGGGACGTCGTCAAGCGGAACTGCTCGTCTCTGCCCTGGAAGGCTTCCGCCCCGAGCGGATCTACTCCGCCGAGCCCGTGCGTTGCCAGGACACCGTCGCGCCACTCGCCGCAGAGCTGGGCATGCAGGTCACAGTCGACGAACGGCTTGGCGACGAGCACTGGATTGCCAACCAGGTGGAGTCCAAGAAGGCCTTCGAGGACATTGTCGCGCTCGGCGGAGTCAGCGTGATCTGCTCTCAGGGCATCACCATCCCAGACCTACTTGCCGCCTGGTCCGCTGAGGGCACCCTGCCATTCGACGAGGAAATCCTGTGCAAGAAGGGCTCTGCCTGGGTGCTGGGCTTCAACGACGGTGTGATGACCACGGCTGATTACTACGCCTCGGCGCTGCCGGTGAAGTAGCCCCTACAACCTCGGATCCATCGGCTCTGACTCCAGCGCCAACACGCCGAAGACAGGGACGTGGATTCGATGCAGAGGCTCGCCCGCCGCTAGACGTTCCAGCGACTCAATGCCGAGGGCATACTCGCGCAGCGCCGATGACTGCTTGTGCTGCAGATTTCGCCGCTTCAACTGCTCTTGACGCTGCGGGTGCAGGTAGTCATGCCCATAAATCATGCGCAGATACTCCCGCCCCCGCACCTTCATACCGGGCTGCACCTGGCGGTCCACTGCCGCGTTTTCCATTGGCTTGACGACGGCCCCCTCCCCGCCCGACTCTGTCAGCTGCAACCACCACTGCGATGCGGCCTCTACCTGTTCCGGGTCACTGGGGTCGAGGACGAAGCAGCGCGTCTGCTGGTAGATCTCACTGTCAGCTGCTACCAGCTGGTTCGCGATATCCAAGTGCCATGAGTGCGGCTTGTGGTGCCAGGTGGCATCCTCACTTGCCAGCACTTGGAAGGGTGCGAACTGAATCTTGTTGTCGCTGTCGACATAGCGGTTGTAAGCAGCGCGGAACTTCTCGAGTTCGTCCAGAGTCTGTTCTGGAGCGGGACCGCCGACCTCTACTCCCCTATCGGTTGCCGCCTGCAGAGCGACCGCGAGCTGTCTGGCAGCACCAATACCGGCGGCAGCGGTGGGTGCATAGATGTCGTCGATAAGCCCTTGTGCCTTGAGATTCCAAGGCAACATTTCACCGTCGAGCAGGACCCAGTCGCCGAATTGATCGAAAAGCCCGGCGCGCTCTGCGGCCTTGGTCATTTCGTCGAGTGCTGGATTCTTACCTTCGAAGAAGGCGCGTCCGGTACGGGTATATGCGTAGGTGCTAGCACCGAAACGGGTCTTTGCCCCTGGCCGGATCAGGCAGAGCACAGCTCGGGAACCCATGTGCTTCTCCTGACAAATGACCTGGTCAGTGTGCGCTGCGTAGTAGCGGAATGCCTCCTCCGGGTGTTCCAGGAATCCCTCTCGCTGCGAGGTCGGCGCCGGTGACATTGTCGGTGGCAGGTACGGAATTTTCTCCGGCGCGAGCGTAAAACGACTAATTGTTTCCAGCGCTGCAGCCGCGCGGTCACTATCAATGCGGATGCGGCCATGGCGCCCAGTCTGGATACCATCGACATCCAACACGTCAGTGATGCGCAGCTCGGACTCCGTGCGATTGGTGGTCTTGCGGGATGGGGCCTCCCACCAGGTGTGCTTTGCATCAACCTGCACAGTCTCTAGCTCGGGATAGCGCAGCGCAGAGAGCTTGCCGCCAAACACGCAACCAGTGTCGATGCACATGGTGTTATTGACCCAGCGCAGACGGTCCGCTTCCATGTGGCCATAGACCACACGGGCGGAACCGCGGTAGTCCGCTGCCCAATCCAAACGTTCTGGCAGGCCATTTTCATCACGCTTGCCAGTAGTCGCACCGTAGAGCGCGAACTCGCGGACCTTGCCGGAGGCCCTGCCATGGAGGTGCTCAGGCAGTCCCGCGTGGGCTACGACCAGGGCGCCGTCATCCAGCACGTAGTGCACCGGCAAGTGGTCGATGAAGTCGCGGACGTCCTTCCGGAATTCCTCACTTTCGTCGGCGAGCTGAGTGAGCGTTTCGGCCAGCCCGTGGCCCGTGGTGACGTTGTGGCCGTCGAGGGCGCGCACCAACTTAGAGTCGTGGTTTCCGGGCACGCAGAGAGCATTGCCGTCCGAGACCATCCCCATGACCAGCTTCAAGACGGCTGGGCTATTGGGGCCGCGGTCAACGAGGTCACCAACGAAAATGGTCTTGCGGCCATCTGGGTGATGAGCATTGCTGCCATCCGCCGAGAGCTCGTAGCCGAGCTTCTCCAGCAGTGCGGTCAGCTCGTCGAAGCAACCGTGGACATCGCCGATGATGTCGAAAGGGCCGTGGAGATCGCTGCGATCGACCTTCAGCGGCACACGTTCAATGGTGACGTTGTCGATTTCCTCCGCGGAATTCAAGATGAAAACGTTGTGAATCTTCTCGCGCTTCAGGTGCTTGAGCCCTCGGCGCAGGTCACGGTGCTGGCGCTCCAACACCTCTACTCCGAAGTTGCGGTCAGTGCGCTGCCTGTGCCGCTCCTTCACCTCCGCCAACGGAAGATTCAAAACGATAGCAGCACTGAGCGCATGGTGTCTGCGCGCCAGCTTCACGAGCCGGGCGCGGTCCTGCGGTTTCACATTCGTCGCATCGACCACGGTGAGTAAGCCTGCTTCCAGCCGCTTGCCGACGATCGTCTCCAGCAGCTCAAAAGCAGGCGCCGTCGCCGCCTGGTCATTCGGATCGTTGGAAACAATGCCGCGACAGGTATCCGAGGAAACGACCTCAAATGGACCAAAGTGTCGTGCCGCAAAGGTCGACTTTCCAGCACCGGAGACACCGACCAGCATGACCAAGCTGAGGTTAGGAAGTGAGATGGTACTCATAATTAGCTCTCCTCTGCTCCGGTGAAGTCGTAGGAAAAGACCGCCATTTCTGTCGGTTGTCCATAGGTTTCGTGCACGTCCCCAATACCGTCGAAGTCCACCAGATAACCGAACTTCTCAGCCACGCCCTTCGCCCACTGTCGAAACTCCACGCGACTAAACTCGAAACGGTGATCCAGGTGTCGGAACTGCCCGGGCGCTAGGTTTGGATAGCACGCGTTATAGTCGCTGTTCGGCGTGGTGACGATGACGTACTGTGGCCGGGCTGCTCCAAAGACGTTGTTCTCCAACGCGGGCAGTCGGTCGGCATCAACATGCTCGATGACCTCCATCAGGATCGCCACGTCCATGTTCGCGATGCGCTCATCGGCATAGGTAACCGAGGATTGGAAAAGCTCAACCCGCGCGGCTTGGCGCTCCGGCATACGATCTAGGTTCAGCGCCTTGTGCGCCTTACGAAGCTCCCCCACAGAAACATCGGTACCAACGATCTGCGCGATTCGCGGATTCTCCAGCATCGGCCCCAGCAACACGCCGGAACCACAGCCGATGTCCACAACGCTGCGCGGGCGCAGGCTAAATACCTCACGCAGGACCCGCTCTTGACGCTGTCGATTTAGTGGGTTGGCTGGCTGGTCACCGCTGAACAGTTCGATTGCACCGGCTTCCCCGGCTTCCCCAGCAAGCTTCACGACGGCCTCGTTGACCAGGCCTTTTTGATCCGCAAGGTAGCGCCCCAGGATTCTCTCCCGCTGTGGGTGCTCCGGTAGCCAGTCCTGCGCACGCGCGGCGAGCTTGTCGATTTCCCGGTCATCGACCCAATAGTGTTTCCCACCGTCGAGGACAGGAAGCAGAATATACAGGTGATTGAGCAAATCGCGGACGGTTGCTCTACCCGAAAGCGTTACCGTCGGTGAGAACTTCTGCCCGGCAACATTGTTCGAAAAATCGCAGGCAACGTTCCACCCCAGCGGCTCGAACAGAGCGCGAATCTCTTCCTCGGTGCCGGGTACCGCGGCGACCGTCGCGGTGAGGTCGCTTGGCACTTCGTCGTAAGGCGAGGGCTTCTCCATGACCATCGCTGTGGAGAAGACGGACTTCAGCGCCACTGTCATAATCGATGACGCGGCCCATTGCCGGTCATTGATGTAGCCGGTCAGATTGAACGTATCAGCGCGGTACTGCTTGAGTTTCAGCAGCTCGTCGCGGTCAATATCAACCCAGAGAACTGCCGTGCATTCGGCATCGGTAGCCGTGGGGAAAAAGACTCTGGCAACACCGAACTTTAACTCGGACTCATGCACGCGATCGGGATGCTTTCGCAAAATAAATCCCAAATCGCGTGCCGATTCAGCAGGCGAAGATTCACCGAGCCGAGAGTGTTTAGTGATTGCCAGATACATACGGCAAGTCTAACGCCTACCGCGGATTGGACTAGAGCATTTTTTGACCTACAGCGTCTTCGGCTTGTGGGCCGGACGACTCTCCTCGTAGGTCACAATGTCCGCTTCGTTGCGCAGAGTCAGGGAGACGTCGTCAAGCCCTTCCATCAGACGCCAGCGGGTGTAGTCGTCCACCTCGAACGGGAAGACCTGCTCACCTGCCTCGACGGTGCGGGTCTCCAGGTTGACGGTGAGCTCCATGCCGGGGTTAGCTTCCAGCAGCTTCCACAGCAGCTCGACATCGGACTGCTGCATCTGTGCGGCGAGCAGCCCCGCCTTGCCGGCATTGCCACGGAAGATATCGGCGAAGCGGGAGGAGATGACGACGCGGAAACCGTAGTCCATCAGGGCCCACACGGCGTGCTCGCGGGAAGAACCGGTACCGAAGTCCGGCCCTGCTACGAGGACGGAGCCCTTTGCGTATTCCGGACGGTTGAGCACGAAGTCGGACTCGTTGTTGCGCCAGTTGCTGAACAGGCCATCCTCGAATCCGGTGCGGGTGACGCGCTTTAGGTAGACAGCCGGAATGATCTGGTCAGTGTCGACGTTGGACCGCTGCAGGGGAACGCCGACGCCGGTGTGTGTATCAAACTTTTCCATGGTGAAAGGTCCTTAGAAGTTCTGCTTGGGTCTGTTGTACAAAGATCGGCAGTGAGAGTCAGTTAGAGATCAGCCGGTGCTGCGAAGTGACCGGCGACGGCAGTGGCTGCGGCGACAGCCGGGCTGACCAGGTGGGTACGACCACCCTTGCCCTGACGGCCCTCGAAGTTACGGTTGGAGGTCGAAGCGCAACGCTGGCCGGGGGTCAGCTGATCCGGGTTCATGCCCAGGCACATGGAGCAGCCCGGCATACGCCATTCAGCGCCTGCCTCTTCGAAGATCTTGCCCAGTCCCTCTTCCTCAGCCTGCGCACGGACCTTTGCGGAGCCCGGCACGATGAGCATCTGGACGCCGTCGGCAACCTTGCGGTCCTTCAGCACGTCGGCGACGGCGCGCATGTCCTCGATGCGGCCGTTGGTGCAGGAACCTACGAAGACCACGTCGACCTTGACGTCGCGCATCGGGGTGCCCGGCTTCAGATCCATGTACTCCAGTGCGCGTTCGGCCGCGATGCGGTCGGAGTCCTCAGCGATGAACTCCGGATCTGGCACGGTCTCCCCCAGCGGCACGCCCTGGCCAGGGTTAGTACCCCAGGTAACGAATGGGGTCAGCGCGGAACCGTCGATTTCGACGACCTTGTCGAACTTCGCGTCCTCGTCAGTAACCAGGGACTTCCAGTATTCGACTGCCTCGTCCCACTGCTCGCCCTGCGGCGCGTGCGGGCGGTCCTTCAGGTATTCGAAGGTGGTCTCGTCCGGAGCAATCATGCCGGCACGGGCACCGGCTTCGATGGACATGTTGCAAATGGTCATGCGGGCTTCCATCGACAGCTTCTCGATGGCCTCGCCGCGGTACTCAATAACGTGGCCCTGACCACCGCCGGTGCCAATCTTGGCGATAATCGCCAGAATCAAATCCTTGGCGGTAACACCATCCTGCAGTTCGCCGGTGACGTTGACCGCCATGGTCTTGAAAGGCTTCAGCGGCAGGGTCTGGGTAGCCAGAACGTGCTCAACCTCCGAGGTACCGATACCGAAGGCCATAGCACCGAAAGCACCGTGGGTTGCGGTATGCGAGTCACCACAGACGACGGTGGTGCCCGGCTGAGTCAGGCCCAGCTGTGGGCCGACGACGTGCACGATACCCTGTTCGCGGTCGCCCATCGGATGCAGGCGGATACCGAACTCCTCGGCGTTCTTGCGCAGTGTGGCAATCTGGGTACGAGAGGTCGGTTCCTCAATCAGATTGATTTTGCCGCCGGCGACAGTAGTCGGAACGTTGTGGTCCTCGGTTGCGATGGTCAAATCCGGGCGGCGCACCTTGCGCCCTGCCAGACGGAGGCCATCAAAAGCCTGTGGCGAGGTAACCTCGTGGACGAGGTGCAGATCGATATAAATCAAATCTGGTTCGCCGTTGTCGCCTTGCTTGACTACGTGGTCACGCCAGACTTTCTCGGCCAGAGTCTTCGGGCTGGTGTCCGTGGTGCGCATAGTGGGTGAGCCGCCTTCCGGATATATCTCTTTTATCTCAAGGAATGAGATGTTAATATCATGGCATGGGACAGATTAGCACATCCGAGACGCCAGCTCTAAGTGGCATTAAGGTTCTCGACCGTTCGGTACTCATTCTCAAGTCTGTTGCAGAAACTCCACGCACCCTCGCCGAGCTCTGTGACGACACCGGCCTGCCCCGCGCCACCGCCCATCGGCTGGCCACGGCGTTGGAAGTACACCGCCTTGTCACCCGCACTCCGGACGGCCGCTGGACGACGGGCCCCGGCCTCACCGAGATCACGCCTGTCACAACCGACCTGCTTGCCGACGCCGCAGCGCACATCCTGCCGAAGCTAGTAGAGGTAACCGGAGAGTCCGTGCAGCTCTACCGTCTCACCGGCGATACCCGCACCTGTATTGCCTCCATGGAGCCCGCCACCGGACTGCGCAACACCGTGCCAGTTGGCTCTCGCATGCCGCTAACCGCCGGCTCCGCCGCACGTGTTCTCCTGGCCTTTGGCCCGGCCAACCTCGCTGAGCGAATGCTTCCCGACGCCGACTTCAACCAACAGGACCTCGACGACTGCCGACGTCTCGGCTGGTCCGAGTCCATGGGTGAGCGCGACCCCGCACTTGCCTCCGTCTCCGCCCCGGTTTTCGACAGCAACCAGCGCATGATTGCAGTCCTATCCGTCTCCGGCCCCGTGGAGCGCATGACTCCGTCGCCCTACGAATGCTGGGGCGCAAAGGTTCTCGGCGCCGCTGAAGAGATGAGCTCCCGACTGTAATGCCCGCTTACCGTCACCTTGTCCTTCTTCTGTCCATGTTCGCGGCGGTCGGTTCGTCCGTCGTTCACATGGGTGTGCCTTTTCTCATCCCATCCCTACAGGAAAACGGCTTAAGCCTCTCCGCCGCCGGCCTCGTCGCAGCAATGCCGGCGGCCGGTATTGTCTTCACGCTCATCGCCTGGGGCTGGTTTGTCGACCGCTATGGCGAACGCGCAGCTCTGTTCGCCGGCCTGACCTCTACTGCCTTAACGACGGGGCTTGCGGCGCTAGCTTCGTCGTCAAGCCCGGCTCTGCTCGGGGCCACGCTCTTTCTCGCCGGGTGTGCGGCGGCGAGCGTGAATTCGGCATCCGGCCGCGTGGTGTCGGGCTGGTACCCACCGCATCAGCGCGGCACTGCGATGGGCATTCGCCAAATGGCTCAGCCCCTCGGCGCTGCACTATCAGCGGTAACCCTGCACCCTCTCGCGCAGAATTACAGCATCGGAGTCGCACTCGCGATGCCCGCAATCCTGTGCGCCGTGCTGGCGTTGCTTGTACTGATAGGCGTGAAGAATCCCCCTCGCCCTGATGCCTCGAACCCCACCGTCACGGCCAGCCCCTACCGGGACGGCAAGTACCTCGTGCGCATCCACATCGCCTCGGCGCTGCTGTCCTGGCCGCAGTCGATGATGGGTGCCTACATTCTGGTGTGGTTGCTGTCTGTGGGGTACTCCGATGGCACGGCGGGCACAATTGTGATGGTCTCGCAGCTGCTCGGTGCCGGATCGCGAGCACTGATGGGTGTGGTCTCTGACCGAGTGCGATCTCGCATCCGCCCCTACCGCTGGGTCTCGGGTGCGACCTTTGTTTTGGCTGTCGCAATGATGATTGCCAGCTGGGCTGATTGGCGCACGCTTGGAACTTTGCTGGTCTGCGCACTGGCCGTTGCTGTGGTCAGCCCGAATGGACTCGCCTTCACCGCAGTTGCTGAATACGCAGGCCCCTTCTGGTCCGGACGCGCTATGGGTACGCAGAACACGTTCCAGAGCATTATCTACGCTGCAACGCCTCCGGTTTCGGGTGCGATTGTGGCCGCTGCGGGCTTCCCCGCGCTGTTTGCCGTCACGGCTCTGTTCCCCGCCGCCGCGCTGGGTATTGCGCCACGAGAAGACCAGAACCGCAACGGGCGGGTGCGGGTCGAGCTTGACTAGCTAGCTCCGCGCCCACCAAACAAATCGAGCCACGCACGCGCACCAGTGCACAGCCAGCAAACACAGCAGCCCAGCGCTGGCCACGTATAGCCACTGCACGCCGGTAATGTCACCCAGGCTGTGCGTACCAAGACTCAGAGTGCCCACGGGGAAGGTTGCACCCCACCAACCAGGGCTGTATCCGGCCCAACTGATTACGGCGCGGGTGAATCGTCGTAAAGCGATGGCGGCGAGGAAGACACCGACAATGAGCACAGCGGTGCCGTAAGCGACAGCGGAGGTTCGGTTGAAAAGCAGCTGCGCAGCGGCCGTGGACTGACCGACCAGCCCGAGCGGAATCCAGGCAGTACCGGCGATGGAATCGGGGATGCGCATGGCGCCAGAGAACAGCGCGACGTAGCAGCGTACGAAAACCGGCAGAACCGTAATCAGCGCCATCCAAAAGAGTATTTGTGCGCAGACGTGATAGAACGTGCCGTAGTCAACGCTCAGCTGTGCGCCACTTGTCGCCGCCACCATCGGGGCGACTAGCGCGAGGCCCCACTGAAAAGTTGGTTCGCCTTCGAATCCTCGCAGTTGGCGAAGGCTGACGTAGATTGCCAGCGGCGCACCGATCCACCAGGACATCAGCTGCCACGATGAGTTACTAGCTAGCGCAGTCGCAGCACTACCGAGAGCCATGATGCCCATCGAGAGCATGCCCCACGGCGCCATCAGCTTCGAGTGGAAAGGCGGGTTTCGAAGGCGCAGCCAACCGACCACTATGAAACCGAGAATGCCACCTGCCACGACGAGAAGCAGTTCCGGAACCACCGGCACATCATGAATGTGCGTAAGCGTGGCGAAGATGGAGGTGCCCATCAGCGATCCTGCCCACGCAGGCCCGGCGGGCGCAAGCACATCACTGCAAGGAGAGTTGGTCATGCCCATACCGTATTTGTTCTTGCTGCAGTCACCGCTATCACGAAACTCTGTGAGGGGTACCATTGACGCATGTACCCCTCCGCTGTGGCCGAACTCGAAGCACTTTTCACCGTCGCCCGTGCGGGGTCGATCTCGAAGGCCGCGCGTGAGCTCGGCACCAACCAGCAGACCATGTCCGCACGCATCGCACGGGCGGAAAGAGCGCTGGGAATCACCGTCTTCGAACGCTCCCCTTACGGCGTCTCACCTACAGAAACAGGGCAAGTGCTTATCGACGCCCTCCCAGATCTCCTCGCCGCCTGCCACAGGTTTTCGGGCATTGCCGCCAGCTTGCGTTCCGACAATGTTCCCCGCCACCTCACCCTTGCGGTGTCCAACACTGTCGCTGAGCTCTACTACCCCGGCTGGGCCGCAGAGTTCCACCGGCAACATCCCGCAGTCAAACTTTCGATGGTGCAGGCAAACTCCCGTGAGGTGCGGCAACTAGTAGCCGACAGTGCGGTGGACTTCGGGCTGGTAGAGGGCGAGGCTGGTCGGCACGACCTCGAAGAACGAATCATCGGCACCGACGAATTGGTCCTCGCCGTGCCGACTGGCCATCCGTGGGCTGAGCGGGCCGAGATATCCGCCGAGGAACTGCGCGCGACGCCACTCGTTATTCGCGAACCGGGTTCCGGCAGCCGACAGGTGGTGGAAGATGCACTGGGCACTCTCACCGAACCCGCCGGAGAATTTGGCTCCCTTTCAGCACAGCGCGCTGGAATGATTGCGCTGGCAGCGCCAACAATCATCGCCCGCGGCGCAATTCGCGATCAGGTAACGCTCGGGCGCATCGTCATCGTTCCCACCGACACCGTTTTTACTCGCAACCTCAGCGTGGTTATGCGTCGTGGCAGTAAAGCTAGTGGGGACATTTCGGAATTTATCCGCATTGCTAGTCCTATACTTAGCAAGCATGAGCAATTCGAATGATGAACTCTTTTCCTCCGACCGCTACGATGCCGGTATCCAAATCCGCCGCGAGGTAATGGGCGACGAATTCGTCGATGCCGCCCTCGCCCGCAATGCTGGCTCCGACGGAGAGACCCTGCAGAAGCACATCACCGCCACAGTCTGGGGTTCTGTCTGGAGCCGCGAAGGGCTGGCCAAGCGCGATCGCTCTCTGCTCAACATTGGAATGCTCGTCGCTCTGCGAGCCACCGAGGAACTGCGCGGCCACATCAAGGGCGCCCTCGCCAACGGTCTGACCCGCACCGAGATCACCGAAGCCATCGTCCACGCTTCCGGTTACTGCGGCGCACCGGCCGCACTGTCCGCAATGAAGGTCGCGCAGGAAGTGCTCGTTGCCGAGCTCGGCCCGCTTGACGACGACGATCAGTAGGCAGCCCACGGGCTCTCAGGCCCTGGCCTCCGCATTAGTACATCAGTGATGCGGCGCAGCAGCCACGACAATGGCAGGGCGATGGCTGTGGTGACAATTGCCACTGCCAACATCGAGCCCTGGAAGGTCTGATAACCCATCAAGCTCATTACCCAGTCCATGACCAACACGTGGACGAGGAAGAACTCGTAGGAGACCTCCCCCAACCACATCAAGGCTGGATGACGAAGCCACCTTACCTCCGTACCCAGCGCAATCGGGGCCACGAATGCGCCTGCGGACAAGCCATACAGCGTGGTCTTCCACAACGCCTGGTCGACATCATCCGGCACCAAGGTTGCTGGCCCCACGTGAGTGGTTGTGGATAGGAAAAACAGGACTAGCGCTATCAGCCAGCTGGCCGCCAAATTAACGCGCCAGCCAACTTTTCGCCCGTAGGCCAGCAGCATTCCGATGGCGAACCAGTCGAAATACGCCATCGGCCACAGCCGTGCCACTACCGGCAGCAGGTTTTCCTGGTGCGATAGCACAGTCCAGACCGGGCCAATGAGGCCAAAACCAATAATGATGGCCAACGTTGGACCAGGCCGTAGCCGCCCCTTTGTGATCGTCCAGATGCCAAGCCCCACCAGCGGCAATACCAAGTAGAAGCCGACTTCCACCACCATCGACCACATCTGCGACAAGCCCGGTGAATCCAGCCGAATTGGAGCGTCTGGGTAAACGACATCGTGCGCAACCAGCCCTGTAGCCCTCCACCCGATGGTGGCGGGTCATCTGCGGCATGAATGAGGAATGCCGCAGTAACCACAATCCAGTAGGCCGGCAGAACTCTCTTCGCGCGACTGGTGAAGTACTTCCGCAAGTCCGGTCGATTCGCAGGGACGTCGTCAGGCGAACCGAGCCAACGCCCTGTGAGCAGAAACGCACTGAGCACGAAGAAGATGGTGACGCCAATTTCGAATCGACCGTTGAGACGCCCCCACCAATCGTCCGTGTAATGTCCAGTCCAGAACGCGGCATGCGTAAGCAGGACACCGAACGCACCGATGGCTCGAATGCTGGTCAGCTCCGGAACGTAGGAGGACTTGGCCGAATTCATGCCAATATTTTATGACTGCAAACTACTTGGCGTGCTCGTTTTGGCACAAGCCCGGTCTACAAAATCTTGCTACCTCAGTACACACCCCGGAAACTGTTCTGTGACCAGCGAGGTTCAAATATTGATGCGGAAGGTCTGGTTCCCCTACCGTGCTCAGCAATCCTATCCAGCTAGCGGGGGCATTGTCCCAATCGCGAGTTGGAAATAAAAGTCGAAGTGCTTCTGCTTCTCGTAGAAGCGGAGGAAACACTCATGCTGAAAGCGGGTTACTTTTTGGGTATCCGTATGTCTATATACGGTAACGGGAATTGGGTTCTTGCCGTTTTTAAGACAGATCTAGACGATCATCATGTGAAGAAAGATTATGGTTTTTCCCATATTTTCTCTCGATAAGAACCATCGCTTCGAGAATTTTTACGATAACTCTATTAGTCGAGATGGAAGCGCATTTTTCTTCAGCTCGTCTTAGCTCTGGAAGGGTAGACTTTATCCATACTTTTGCTGCTGGAGCATTGTCTATCTCTTCTTCACGGAGAACTGACTCCAGGATGTCAATGACATCGTGGAGCGACAAGTCCGTTTCAGGAGGAAATTTTGCCATTGCATCTCTCCAGAGTTCGTGTTTCTTTAATGGTGAACCTAGTTGAGGGAAAAGCATGAAGAGAATAGCAGTTGCATCTATCGCTTCCTTTTTTCGCTGTGTTTTGGCCTAAGCGGAGTTGCTGCGGCATCGCCTTCTGCCGAAACAGCAAATGGCATGGCTGCCACTACTCTAGCCGGGAATGACCTATACGGAAGAGTAATCAGTGTGCACTTATCAGCGAACGACTGTGAGACGGCTAAGTTTCGGTACTGGCTTGTAACCGATGCATTTGGCTCAGTTACGTGCATCCCAGACCCTAATAACGATGGAGATTGGTTACTCATCACTACGTAAGCACGTTATACGCGTTATACGCGAGATTCTTCACTCGCGTATCTATGAACTGTGCCAACGAAGTACCCAGTTTCCTGTGCTATCGCTCGGATGGTTAGGCTCCTGGCACGTAGCTCGCGTACGCGTTGGCGTTTTTCAACTGCTCGAGCGAGATAGCTCGCTCTTGGCTCGCTTGTACAATTAGAAATTGCACGGGTAAATACTCCGGTTTTTCAGCAAGTTCCCGAACTGACCACCCCTTTCGTGGATAACCCGGATATCTATTTCTTGGATCCCTACTCATGGCCAGCCTCAATCCATTTGTCGGTTTCAGCTCTTCTTCCTTGACGTTTGCTACGAGATTCTCTCCCTCGTGCGCTTTGGATGGTGCTAAAGGTTTCTTCGTAGATTGCTGAGCCGTCTGCTCACATGCGTGAGCGGTTGACGATCCATCAGTGGATAGATCGGGCAATCTGGTCGACTTCGCGTGTGGAAAGTGGTCCGCTGAAGAGTTCTGGTTCATGGATTGCGCTGCGGTTTGGATAGCGAGACCAAGCCCATCGGGGTCGCCGAGGTGGTGGCGGATTTCGAGATAGGCTCAGGTGCGTGCTGATTCGAATAGTGCGCAGTTGCGGCCTAGCCCGACCAGATTTTGCAGCGGGTTTTCTTCCAGGACTTCGGTGGCATGAAGCCGGTTTCGGTCAGCCAGAAGGCTAGTTCATCAAGTGTGTAGAGTTCGACAGCGCTCAGAATATACTGCGCAAATGCGTGCACCGGCTGCAATCTCAGAGTCGAAGGTCGGACAAGAAGTACTCCTCGCTGAGCTCAGCTCATTTGAAGACAGCAATGAGTAGTGAGTCCACGGACTCGTAAGTTGACCTTCACATGCACGGTGCTACAGAAAAATCATCCGTGAAATTCACCGTCGGGGAACGCGTCAGCCCACGTGCTTTCATCCCTGCCAAGCGCATCAATAATCTTTTCAATGAGCCCGGCATGAGCCTTGATGTCGAGCGCAGGTGGATCCGGCATCGTAATACAGTCTCTCGGATTGAACGTATCGAGATACTTCTCAGCCCACGAGATCCACGGGCTGTCAGGCTCAATTCGCTTCACATATTCGAGATAGGAACACACCGCTTCAAACTTTTTTAACTCCTGAGAGCGCTGATACAACGCGTTGAAATAGAAATCCTTCGCGACAGTCTTCGCAGCGATTGGCTTAGCGAACTCATATTGCTTCGCTCGGAGCGCCCTCTCTCTGCCCGCAATCTCATAATCTGTCTTCTTCCAGAATTCTCGAATTTGATGCCACTTGAAATAGGCCTCAATGCCGTCGGCAAACGCTTCTGAGTTCTTCTTCGAATCACGAGCGGACATCCCTCGAAATTCAAGGACAAGTTGACCATTCGGGATTTTTTCCCAGAAGCGCCTCATCTTTTCGCCCTCGTGCCAACGGTTGTGATAATCGATTTCATCTTGTGTTGGCTCACGCTGCACACGGTTATATCTCTCGCGGAACTTGAGATCTTGAAGATCGAAATCAAAGCCGAGCTTAACTGCACGAAGCACTTTCTCTTTAGACCATGAGTCGTACCAAGTCTCTAGTTCTATCCGGCCACCGTTCAGTTCAATCTCTGTGAAGAGCACATGCAAAACTCGCTTAATCCGCAATTGCACATCGGAACTAAACTGCCTCTTGTAGTATCCAAACGCTTCGACAGCTTTCTTATTGTATTTCGCCACGCGTTTATCGCCACGTAAAATCTCCCTCCACCCAACCAGTTTCATTGGCTCAATAGAGATAACAGCGGCCTTGAATCGGGGCTTCTCCTGGCCATATACGTAGGTACTTCCTGCGTAGTCAAAAACGTGGCCATCTTCCAACCAAGACCTATCACGGGATAGTTTCGCCGCCGCCGGTAACCAGAAGTCGCGAATCTCACCGGCCGAGGCCACGATTGTGAAAACGTCGAGGTCTGACTCTCCAATACCATGGCGTATTCGAGCCATGTAAGGAGTTAAATCAACTTCAGGCTCGTCGGGTTTTGGCGTTGGTTTTGGTTTTCTCAATGTGGAGGGTACCGGTGGCTCCTTCGCCGCCGTGTTCTTCCGCCGCTTCTTATTGACTACAAGCGCTTCGGTACCGGCGTAAACCCTCTCACCACGTTTTGTAGCTACAGCCTTCCACTTATCACCGTGACCTGAAATCTTGACTAACTTGTGCCCCTCTAGCATGCGCGCTGTATTCTTATAAAATTCATGCGGAGGGTCACCGGCGCAACCATCCACGATCCATCCAAGAATCTTCTTCTGTCTGCTGGTTAGCTCTTTCGCAGCCATACCTCTATTGTCACCCACCCCAATAGCAGCGAAAAAGAGTTTCTTGCTGCTAACCCTGTAATTGTCATGGAATAGGGTTGAAGGACATTTGAAAAGGCAAAATCCCGATTCGCATTCAGCCGAATCGGGATCCCGTGTCGCAAATTCCGTTTTCATGAACTGTCTAGGTCAGAAAAGCGAAACTGCCACTTTGTACCCCGTACGGGATTTGAACCCGTGTTACCGCCGTGAGAGGGCGGCGTCCTAGGCCGCTAGACGAACGGGGCTTAGAACTTTTCATCCGCGCGCTGCGGACTTGTTAAACAATACACTAGACGTGGATAGTAACTGCAAATCCGCAGGTTAAGGCATTAAATCCCTAGCGTTTTCGCATTGTTGGCCAGCTCGTTTGCAAGCTCCGCTTCATCCATTTTTCGCAAGGCCGCAACCTCGGCGACAGTTTCCCGCAACGCAGCGACTACCTCTGCAGCGACCGCTTCCACCGCGTCACCGCTTCCAGGCTCGCGCGGAAGGTCTGTCTCCAGCAAGAGCCTATCGACGGGCACCTGCGACACATAGGCCCGTCCGCGCTTTGTCCGCAACATGAGCGGGTTGACGGAGATATAACCACCGGCGCGGATCAGCCGCGTCAGTTCATCGCTAGTGCCACCGAAGCGGTGAAAGATGGGCACGAAGGTCTCGCCTGGTGCGACGCTGGAGCTGGTGTCCAAACGTGGTTCGATTAGGCCAAGCACCACACCAGCACTCCGAACCGTGTGAATGGACAGGATATGTGACAGGCTCGAGGCTTGGACAGCATCCAGGATGCTGGTAAAGACATGGATTTGAGTCTCGGCAGAAACGTCGTCAAGCCTGCGGGGCGCGAAGTCCAAGCCAATCTCGCCGATGAAGCGAGTGCGAGGGAGGGCCGCGCGAAAAATCTCGAGCTCTCGCTCATAGTTGCCATCGATGTACCACGGGTGATAGCCCACGGCGGCCATGGGCAAGCTTTCACTCTCTAGCTCGACAAAGCCGGAGGGCCGGACCGTCTGCGCGATAATCTCTACACCCTCCCGTGCAAGATCAGCCTTAAAACGCTCGCGCGAATCCTGTGGCAGGAAGTCGTAGTGAAAGTGGGTATCGATGAACCGCATTACTTTTCCGTCGGTGGCTGGCTATCGTCGGCTGGACCGCCGATTCGCGGGGCCAGCGGGGTTTCCTCGAACCCGAGCAGACGGCGAATGACCTTTCCGGCCAGCATCTGCCCCATGATTGGCGGTATGTAGCTCATGGTACCGAGGGTTTCCGCTTTGGTGCCGCTGCCCTTGTCCGCAATGCGCACAGGCTCTTCGGATGAGTACAGCACTTCAAGACCGCGAATGCGTCGGCGGATACACACCTGACGGACGACCTTCGCCAGCGGACAGACCTTTGTCTTATTGATTTTTGAGAAGGTCAGCCGAGATGGGTCGAGCTTATTTCCGCCGCCCATAGCGGAAATGAGGTGGATGCGATTTTCCGCGCACCACTGCGCGATCTCAATTTTCCCGGTGACATCGTCGATAGCGTCGATGATGTAATCCGGACGCGGGAACTTCTCGAAGGTCTCTGACAGGTTTTCGCGTGTGAGAAAAATCTGGCGGGCATAGGTCGTACAATCCGGGTTGATATCGGCAACCATCGCCTCCATAACCTCGGCTTTGACCCGACCAATCGTGGAGACAAATGCCAGCGCCTGACGGTTGAGATTGCTCGGCTCCACGACATCGCCGTCAATCAAGATGAGGTTGCCCACGCCACCTCTCGCGAGAGCTTCGGCACAACTCGACCCCACGCCTCCGAGTCCGACAACCATGACGGTAGATTCAGCCAACGTTTCCAGCCCCTCCTCCCCTAGGAGAAGCTTCAGTCGTGCGAAACGTTCACTGGTCATAGTCACCTCTGGTCATAGCGGCCTCGATTCTTAAAAAACAAAAACTCCCCAGCCAACTGACTGGGGAGTAACTTTGTACCCCGTACGGGATTTGAACCCGTGTTACCGCCGTGAGAGGGCGGCGTCCTAGGCCGCTAGACGAACGGGGCTTAGAACTGAATTCAACTCAACTAATCAAGTTAGTTAAGCAAGCGAATTCCGCTGGCCTACCAGGACTCGAACCTAGAATGACGGTACCAGAAACCGTAGTGTTGCCAATT
>NZ_JVOW01000018.1:0-31350 GCF_001055995.1 Corynebacterium sp. 239_CJEI
GTTGCCGCCGGGTGCCAGGACTTTCGATGACAGCTGATAGGGACACGGCCAGTTTTAAACTAGGTCTCTTTGTAACGTGGGTGCTTGCAACGAAGGTCATGACACCAGCGACTGGAACAACGCCATACCCATCTCGTTTTCTAGGAGCTCATCATGTCTCCGGAGCATTCCATCGACATATTCCTTGGGTTAGACGTCGGCAAATCTGAACACCACGCCTGCGCCTTAGACCGTGATGGCAACAAGGTCTTCGACAAACCGTTGCCTCAACTCGAATCCGAACTAGCAGGCGTTTTTCACCAGCTTCAGAAGCTTGGCACCGTGCTCGTGATCGTCGACCAACCCAACACCATCGGCGCACTACCGATTGCTGTAGCCCGGGACTGCGGTTGCGAAGTCGGATACCTGCCAGGTCTTGCGATGCGCAAAGCTGCAGATCTCTATCCGGGACGTGCAAAAACAGACAAACGCGACGCATTCATCATCGCCGACACCGCCCGCACAATGCCCCACACGCTACGTGCCGTCGACCGCAATGATGAGGTACTCTCCGCCCTAAAGATGCTGTCCGGCTTCGATGATGACATCGCCCGCGATTGCACTCGCACTGTCAATCGGCTTCGCAGTGTCCTCACCCAGATCTACCCCAGCCTGGAACGAGTTTTTGCTGGTAGCACCCTGACTCGCACGCCGATCCTGGAATTATTGATCCATTACAAGGGACCGCAGGGGCTAAAAAGAGCCGGATACCAACGAGTGTTGAACTGGATGATCAAGCGCACACGTAAAGACCCCACCCCGCTGGTAGACGACATTTTTACAGCGCTGAAAGCTCAAACAGTCACCGTGCCTGGAAGCGATGCCGCCGAGTTAGTAATTCCTCAACTGGCTGCAAACATCCAGGCCCTCAAAGAGCAACGAAACACCATTGCTGAGCAGGTTGAAGAGATGCTCGCTGATTTCCCTCTTTGTGAGGTCTTGATGAGTATGCCCGGAGTCGGCATCAAGACCGCAGCGCAGATCCTTCTTGCGATCGGTGATGGCTCCGACTTCGCTAGTGCTGGCCACTTAGCTGCTTATGCTGGAATAGCACCCGTGACTAGACGATCCGGTTCGTCGATCAGAGGTGAATTCCCGGCACGGTCAGGCAATAAACGACTGAAAAACGCCTTGTTCTACTCCGCATTCGCAGTTATCCGCAGCCACGAACCGTCACGGCGGTATTACGAACGCAAACGCGCTGAAGGAAAACGCCACAACGCAGCAGTCATCTGCCTGGCACGACGCCGATGCAATGTCATCTACGCGATGCTGAAAAACAAGGAGTTCTTCCGCGAAATCCCGCCACGCCCCGTCGCCGCATAAAGCCCCAAAGACGAAGCCGACCAGCACACGCTGGCCGGCTCCTAGGCACGCCTAAGAAACTACTCCCAAGACTGTGCTCGTCAACATCGGTCTGGCACTTGACAAAAACATAGGGACACCCCCCCAAAAAAATCCCCACAATCCCCTACCGCACGCCCTCCCCAGCCTGCAGCGAGATTGGTGACGCATTGCCCCGTGCCGTCGTCACCGAGAAGTTCGCCTTACTCGCCAGGTAGCGGTCATCGGAGGCCTCAATCGGCACTCAGGCCAGCGTGAATGCACGGCGCCGGACTCGCAGCAAAGGCTCCCCCATCTGAATCTTCAGCAGTGCAGCATCCTCTTCATTGGCCGGAACCGCATCAATGGTGTGCGTCGAATACGCAATGTCCACACCACTATCCAGCAGGTGCCGGTAGATGGAACCCGAATCAGTATCAAAGGTCAGAATGTGCTTGCCGACGTCCAGAGGGTAATTCAGCCTCTCGACCATAGCTGGCTCCGCATCCACAAGCCGGAACCTGAGTACGGAGGTACCCGCCACCGTTCACCAGACGATCCCGTCGTTCATTGCCCACTGCCTCTACCTGTTGGACACCAACATCCGTTCGGCCACGCTGCTGGGTGTCGTCGGCACAGCTGGCATTGGCTTCCAGCTGCTCAATACCTCTCGAGTCAACCAGTTCGACGTCGTCACCTACATCCTCATTCTCATGGTCGCTGTCGTCCTCGTCGTCGAGGCGCTGTCCATGTGGCTGCGTGCCGCCGCCCGCTAATCCCCTCCTTAGTCCCCGCCCCCTTCTACTGAAAAGGAAAACTCCATGACTTACCAGCTCGCTATCTTCGACATGGCTGGCACCACCATCGACGACCGTGATGAGGTCTACCGCGTCCTCCGCGAAGCCACCGTACGCGAAGGTGCCCGCTACTCCGACGAGACTTTCCAACGTTACATGGGTACCGAAAAGTTCTGGGCGATCGGCAATCTGCTCCGTGAAGGCGGCATCGAACCGACGCCAGAGGTCCACAACCACGCCTGGGAGTTCTTCCGCGCCGAACTTGCTCGCACCTACAAGGACAACCCTCCAACCCCACTGCCAGGCGTCGAAGACATGCTGAAGGCACTGCACGAAAAGGGCATCAAAGTTGGCTTGACGACGGGCTTTGCGCGCGAAATCGTCGATATCATTGTCTCCTCCATGGGCTGGGACAACGGAATTATCGACACAGTTGTCGCCGGTGACGAAGTCGAGCACGGTCGCCCCAAGCCCGACCAGATCCTGGCCGTTATGGAGAAGCTCGGCATCACCGACAAGTCGGTTGTCATCAGCTCCGGTGACACCGAGGCCGATGTCCGCTCCGCGCAGGCTGCTGGCGTCACCAGCGTTGGCGTTCTTACCGGCCACCTGACCCGCGAACAGTTCAAGTCTCTCGGCGCTGACCACATTCTGGATTCCTCCGCGAACCTGCTGGACATTGTTGGAAAATAGGATCTGCACTCTAAATCTGACCACGTAAGCACACAACGCTAATGACAACTCCGACTCCCTCAGCATCTTCCACTTCGACGGCACCGGTGGAAAAGGCCCAGGCGCTTGTCTGGCACGGCGGTAGCGACTTTCGCATGCAAGAGGTTGCCATCCCTGCTTTGCAAGAAGGCGAAACCTTAGTTGAAATCACCACTGCGACGATTTGCGGCTCTGACCGTCACACCGTGCTCGGTCGCCGCAGCGCGCCTTGCCCCAGCGTCCTTGGCCATGAGGGAGTCGGAGTCGTCCGCGCCACCCGTAACCCAGATTTGCAGGTTGGCCAGCGCGTCGTGTTCTCTGTCACCGCGCCATGCATGGAGTGCGACCGCTGTGAACGCGGCATGACTGCTAAATGCCGGAACTTGAAAAAGACTGGTCACGAGGCTTTCGATAGCGACTGGTCTCTTTCGGGAACCTATGCTTCCCACATTGTGCTGCGCAACCATCAGCCGGTGGTAGTAGTCCCCGACTCGGTTCCCGATGTCGCCGCCTCCATCGCCACCTGCGCCGGTGCCACAGTGATGGCTTGTATGGAGCAGGCTGGCTCGGTGTCCGGAAAGCGCGTCCTGGTCATGGGCATTGGCATGCTCGGACTCATTGCAGTTGAGGCAGCTGTTCGCGGAGGCGCTGCTGAGGTTGTGGCCATTGACCGCGATGTGACGCGGCTGATGTGGGCACGAGAGTTGGGCGCGGTTGTGCCCGCCCCGTCAGCTGCTGGTGACGATGCCGAACCAGCACCTTTCGATGTCAGCCTCGAGTTCTCCGGCAGTGAGATTGGAGTCACTACCTGCATCGGCAGCCTCGACATCGGTGGCCGCGCCGTCCTCGCAGGCAGTGTGGCAACTTCCCCGAGCTATGCCCTCGATCCGGAGTGGCTCGTTCGTGGCTGGCGCACCATCACCGGTGTCCATAACTATGAACCGCGGCATCTGGAACAGGCTGTGGAGTTCCTTGCTGAATCCCAGATTGATTGGGACACCGTTGTGTCGGAGCCAATTGCGCTGGAGGATGTGCCTGCGGAGGTGGAGTCCACGATTGGGGCGTTTTTTGAGAGCCACGCTATGTCAAGATTAACTAGACAACTAGACTCACAGCGATATCAGAACGACACTCATCATTAATCTGCGCTCAACGTCAACACGATTTATTATCGAGTCTAACGCCGCACTGCGACTCAAGAATCCCTCAAAGTCCACAGTGCAAAGATACTAGGATGCCGCATCTTGCATACCGAATCCTATGTACAGCCCCTTAGAACACATATTCACCGTACTCGGGCTATGCCGTGACTATACGCCCCCTCACGAAGCCGCATCACCGGTAGACAACATCCCCGCGTTACTAGCAGTGCAAACCGATACTTTCTTCGAGCCCGACGCAGCCGATTTCTTCATCCCTGCCCCAGCTGGCAGCCAATGCTCAAACGCTGAAGCCCCAAAGCGGTACTATCGCCAGCCAAGTCGAACAACATAATGGATGATTCCCTGCCACCTAGACCTTCAATCAAGCACCCCAAGACCAGCACCACGGCCGCAAAACGAGAGTTCTGATTTCCATCGGCGACGGATCCTGCTTTCCTGATGTGACCATTTGGCATCCTAAAAAGAAATTGTTCCTGTAACACGATGATTAGGTTCATCGATACGCAGAAAGTAACTGGCTAGAAAGGGAAATAAACCGACTGAAAAGTACCATTCCACTAGAGCTTATGCTGCAATACGGCGGCATCACCCTCCCCGAACTTATTTCGAGCGAAAACGAATAGGAGGAATCATCCATATTATGACCCACTCATTTTCCTAGATAATTTGATTATCGATAAAACTTCATAAATCACGAAATAATAACCGCTCACATTCGGCGGAGGAAGTTTTACAGAATCGCAAACCTTACTTTACCTAAATATTCCCTATCGAGAACCATTATTAAAATAGTTGGGGCTTTGCCCCTTCAAAAAATAGAATGACGCGCTATCGATGTGATAAATTAATCCTCTCGAATCTTATCGAGTTCATCATTAAGAGTCTTTCAAGTTCACTCTGTAGTTGTTTATCAACTGCAAGAATTAACTCGTTACGCGCTCGAGATGCGCCAACATAGAACAAGCGTCGAGCCTCATCGTCCTCGTTTTCACTAAGCAAATTGAGCAACTTCTCTGCCTTAGATTCGTACCTACTGTGGGAACTCCTTTTATTCAGGACTAGGACAACACGGTCATACTCAGCACCTTTGCTAGCGTGAATTGTCTGAGCGTCAACGTTAAGTGAAGTACGGTCAGCACTTGATAGAACTTCGTCCCAGCTCTGGCCACTTGGCAGTAACCGCGCAGCTTTCTTAGGGCGAATCCCCCATTCGTTTAATATGCCAATAAGTTGATTCAAGACCGCTTTCCGTCGGCCACCATCTTGCAGGCACTTCTTCACCCCGAAGGCCACGTGGAGCGCTATCAAAGCTGTTGTTCCCCCATGTAGTAGAGCCTTCTCCTCGAAGAGGGCGCGACCAGAAATCTCAGTCCCGTCGATGAATTCACAATTTTCTATAATTCCAGTTTCAATAAGCCTAATACCCCTCATTCTTTGGGATGGAGAGCCAAAAGCATCTAGCAACAGAAGTATACCCACCAAGATTCTTTTTGTCTTGGAGATTACAGTTACGGGCTTCTTGCTTTTACTTCTACTCGCCTCGGCAACTAGTTCATGGGTTGCGGCTAAGATTGTCGATGTTGCCCTGCCGTTGTCAAAAGCGTCAATTTCATCGCATAAATCAGCCACCTTGGATAAATCGTCGTACCCAAATACCTTGATAAGGTTCCCTTCACCTGGCCTTTCAGGAGCGTCCACGACGGAGTCACCGTAGCGGAGGTAGCTTACCAAATCACAAATTTCGGGAGTACTACGAAAATTGGCTTTCATCGTTATCTCTTTAAACTGACGTTGCAGACAGAATTCACGGACTTTTTGGGCATCAGAGCCCCTGAATTTGTAAATGTCTTGATTGAGATCACCAATCAGCGTGAGCCTCACACCTCGGTCGTGCAGACTCTTGAGTAGTAACAAGTCGGTCGAATTGCAATCCTGAGCCTCATCCAAAATTATCTCACGGAATCGAGCTGCAATTATATCGATGAGACCGTAAGAATTCTTCTTAAGGATATAATTGGAAACCCGCCTTGCTGAAAAGGCATCGAAGTATCCCCGCCGATTCAGCTCTTTCCTTCGCTCGTCGGCCTTCTCTAGTACTTTCTTGCGGCAATATTCCCTCGATAGTCCTTCTCGATAAAAGCCACCCTTTTTCAACAATACGGAAGGGACCTTTTGATTGACCAAATCAACTTCCGCAAGTGAAGCTCGTTTTAGATAAGAGTTCCTAAACACACCCTTCGGGATTTCAAAATAACTCAACTCGCCAAATTCAGTCCACTCATCACGAAAATCTGGAACGAGACCTAATTTAGCTTTAACCATTGGAATTACAAGAAATCGACGAAGAAAACTATCAATAGTACCAATGAAGTTAGGTGACACTCCGTTGCCCCCATCGATATTAACCTTCTTATCAATCTCTTCCGATGCAACCCTTGTAAACGAAAGAGCAGCGACTCCGCGGTAATCTTCGCCAGGTTCAGAAGAATTTGTGAGCCGGATGAAACGCTGCGCCATAGTTCTCGTTTTCCCGGCACCAGGAACCGCAGTGGCAAATAGGGATTCCCCTGAGTGTTCAATCAGCGCTTTCTGATCAGGCGTTGGTCTAAAATCTTCCATGGTCAATCACGCGTCATAAAATTGATTAAATCATCTAGATGCTTGGGGCACGCGAAACGAAACTTATTCTCTTCATTGAAGTCATTCTCGCGCAAGAGTATCGCCAGGTCATGCGCAAACTGTCCCTTCAAAATATCCAGCGATTCGCGAGAAGATAAGCCTGGACGCATCATTTCGTACATTGTTTGTTGCGGATCCGCGCTATCTTTTACTTTCTGCCACTTATCGCTCGACTTAGGGTGCTGCCGTAAATATGCTTCTTCGAGAAGATCTAGATTTTCGCTATTGTCCCCCAAAAGTGACACTTCTAATGTATACGGAGTAACAATTATTTTCCGACGAGCATTTTCCTTCGCATCTTCTGCAGACTCTAACTCCAAGGATTCGCCCCTGGCCGCAGAACCTAGATCAGGATCTTGATCTGTCAATATTGCTACTTTCTCAACAAGCCTCTTCGTAGCCGAGGTAGAATGCGTAAGTAGCTTGATATACGGTTTAAAATCAACCGATCCGACAATGATAATGCTAGAAGCCTTGAATCTTTGGAGCTTCTCTACATCATTTCTAAGAACTCGCTCAGCGATTGCGGGCAACAGAACAGCTTCAGAAATCCCCTCTACAAGTAGTACTCGCCGAGCGAACAACAGTTCAGACCGTGTTACATCGAGATATTGATTTATCTTTCGAACGTTGTTTTCTCCTTCTTTTCCTTTACCAAAATCAATTGAGCATAGATCCAGCGCGTAGGTACCCGATTCCTCGTCCGATCTGGCCACAACTATATCTTTGACTCCAACGGCACTGGCAATCGACGGTGAGTGAGTAGTCGCGATTACTTGCAATCTACCGCCAATCTTGACATCGGCTGCTTCATCAAATTCACCTTCTGCAGCCTTACGCAAGAAGTTAAGAAGAACACTTTGTAATTGGGGATGAAGGTGCGCCTCCGGCTCTTCAATAAGGAGCACTGTCAACTCTGAATCCCGTACTACTGAAAGCTCAAGGAGCACTGTTGAGAGGAAGAGTAAGTTTGCATAGCCCAGGCCTGATGAACTCAGGTCTCGTGGGCTAACCCCTTCTTCGGCCATTTTCATCCGAAGACTACGCGCTAGCTTCTCTAGTCTTGGCGAATCGAAGCCTACCTCGACTTTTTGGCCCCGGATAGGATTAGTTAGGGCCGCAAGATGAGTTTGAATCGTAGAATTGACTTTCGTGACCGGGTCTTCCGATGCGATGCTGTCGAAAGCCGCTTTCGCTCGATTTTCAAACTCTGCTTTACCTTCCTCGTCAAGAAGGGCATTGAGAATCGTGCCGAGTCGTCGACCATTGCCTGAATCGAGTTGGAACTTAGCATCGCGAAGTGGCTCCACATAAACGCAATTAATTTTTGAACGTCCATCTAAATCCGAGTCAATGCCGCTTGGTACACCAGCAGTCCGGAGCCGTTTACCACGAGGCAAATCTTGCGTTGGCGGCCAGAATTTAGTCTGATAATGGATCGTTCCCCGCTCTATGTTTAGGCCGTTAATAAACAATGCCTTCTGAAAATCTGTCGCCCCTGCGAATTCTAGGCCAACCTCTATTGGGCCCGATGCCCCATCAGAGAGATCGTCAGCTTCAAAATACCGAGTGGCTCGTCCACCCAGCGGATCTAGTCCAAGACGTATCGCGTCAATTATGTTTGACTTTCCTGCATTATTTTCGCCGACTATCAGCGTGATTCCAGGCTGAAACTTGACCTCAGTATCTTTACATGATCTGAAATTACGTACGCTCAACCGAGATAACCAAATCGACTCAACCGTTTTCGGTCCCCTACCAGTCATGGAATTTCCTCTTATCACCCGAGTGGACTTCTTCGCTGATAACCGAATTCATATGCATCATCTGTCGCCCCCTCGTTAATCAAGGTTCCAATTCGCCGGAGACGCCTTCGCGTAGTCAACACCGATTGTCTTGAAATGCTCGTGAGCGGCATCAATCTTGGCTTGCTCGGTTGTACGCAGGAGATGCTCGATCATCGTGCTCTTTGTTTCGCGGATCATGTACAGCTTGTCTTTTCCGTCTACCTGTTTCACGATTGCCCAGTCGGGGTTGTATGGCCCGACCGGGGTATCAATCTTGAACTTCGGCGGTAGTTTCAGGAACAGTTTGATGTCCTCGCGGTCGTCGAGGAGCTCGGCGAACCGGCGCTCGGCTTCCGAGTCGTAGACGACGAAATCGTAGTCGGTTTTCTCGCGGTTTTTGACCTTGTACAAGTTGTCCAGGAAGTACTGCTTTTCTTCGATGCCGTCTTGCTGAAGTTCGGTGAGCGAGTACACGCTGCCGCCGATCTTTTCGTATTGCACACCCTCTGTGACAATGGCGGCGAGTTCGGCCTCAATGATGCCTTTGACCATCTTGATGTAGTCGTTTGGGTTGGCGATGAACTCGTCAAGCCGGTCACTCTGGATGAGGATATCGATGATCGTTTTTCGGGTCAGCGATGTTGCTTCTTGGAGCTCGGACACGATGTCCGGCAGCTTGTATCCGCCTCGCAGTTCGGCGGTGCGGCGGCTGGTCTCGGAGCCCTTGGTACCACCGCGAGCAACAGTCAGTCTGGCTTTCTTCACTTCGATTCGAAGGGGTTCGATCTCTTCAGCTTTCTTGATCTTCTGTACGGCGTTCTTGATTAGTACATCGCGATCAACTGAGACGCTATAGGTCGTACGTTGGCTGATCTTCTCCCAAAACTCTTCAAACTCGCGTGATTGGAAGTACAGCTGCTTGTTCAGCTTGCGCGTCGTTCGAGCACGCTTCGGTTTTACGTAATGCTCAATATTCGCACGTCGCAGTACTTCGATAATCGCCTGTTCCACCGGACTGTATTCTGCTGCCAAGCCAAGGGTGAAGTCATCGGCGTCCGGGGTGAAGGATTCGGTGACGAAGCCATCTTTGTTGAGGTAGCCACGTTCTCTCAGGTGGTCCCAGATTGCAACAGAAGCGGTGTACCCCAGGTTCTGCTGTTCTTCGGAACCAGGTTTCGGCAATTTGGCGAAGTCTCCTTTGCGAATGTACCCAATCGCTACGCCGGCCTTCGTGTATTCCTTTTGGAGGTGCGAGGCGAACTCTTGGTACGACTCATTAGCGACGACGGTGAGTTGGGCAATGGACCGGTCCACTACACGTTCGCCGTTCTGGTTCACGGGGAGTCGCAGGCCTCGACCGATTGTTTGGCGGCGCTCGGTCTCGGAACCCATTTCACGCAGAGTGCAAATCTGGAACACGTTCGGGTTGTCCCAGCCTTCACGCAGCGCGGAGTGGGAGAAGATGAACCGCACTGGTTCGTCTTCGCTCAGCAGGCGGGCCTTGTCCTTCATAATCAGGTCGTAGGAGTCATCATCCTTAGCTTCATCGCCTTTTGTATCTCCAAACACTCCTTTTTTTACCTGTGAGAAGTACGCGCGCCGCAGCTCAATCGGATCTTGTGGAAGCAGCTCTTTGTAATTCGGGAATCGTTCTCGTTCCTCAATGAAGAGCTCGTCGAACCATTGGGCAAACTTGCCGTCGGCGGTGGAGTTGTCGGAGCCGTCGCCCAGATAACTGGCCACTTTATCCACGAAGAAAAGGCTCAGCACCTTGATACCGAGATGTCGCATCAGCGACTCTTTGCGGAAATGTTCGCGGATGGTTTCACGAATCATCTCACGGTGCACGGTCTCGTCATTGCCACCGATTGATTCTCCGACTTGAAGAATTCCGTGGTTAGTCAGCTCGATAAACTCGGGTTCCCCAATGTTAACCTCGTTAATTCGCCAGTTGTTGCCGTAAGCAGGGTTACCAGTGACCTTCTCGAGGTCTTGGTTCTGCTTCACCGTCTTGACCCGGCGGTCAAATGATCCATCTTTCTTTCGACATAAAAGCTCCATTTTCGCTTGGAATGTCTTCTCGTCGATTGAAAGTAGCTTGATGTATGGCTTGGCGTCGCCGCCATGTTCCGTCGCTTCCGCCACAACAATCTGTTTGACCAGCCTCAGTTCATGCGCATCAACCGGGTCCAGGCGGTAGGTGACGTTTCGCGTCTCGCGGTGCGTCGCACTGTAGCGAAGGATGAACGCTGGGGCCATGCCGGCCAAAGCCGTCTTGGACAGCTCAGACTCCATGTTCTGTGGCTCGTCCATGATCAGAATTGGTCGTGTCGCACGCAGGAAGTCAATCGGCCGCAGTCCGTTGAGCTTGTCGCGGGTTTGGTTCATGATCAGGTTTTTCCTGCGGCCGCGCACAGAGCCAATCGTCATGATCATGATCTGAATGCTCGTCGATGTCGCAAAGGACTGCACTTCCTCAGCGTTCTTACCGCTGTAGACCATGTAGTCAAACGGCGACGCGGGGTACAACTGGCGGAAGTGGTCGTGCATCAGCTCAATGCTTGTCTTCACGCCTTCGCGGATCGCAACACTGGGCACGAGAATGACGAATTTGGTGAAGTTGTACTTTTCCGCCAGCTCAAAAATCGTGCGAAGGTACACATAGGTTTTACCAGTACCGGTCTCCATCTCGATGTCGAACTGGAGGCCGTCAATAAGCTCTTTCGCAGGTTCAATCCCTTGCTCGTTCTGTACCACCTTGAGATTCTCGAGTACAGTTTCTTCATCCAGCACAAAGTTGTTGCCGACGGCCCCAACCTCTTCACTCAGATCTATGTCGAGCGCCTGGTTGCTTGTCTCTGGAAGAACTCGTTCGGTGCGGAACGTTGTGAGAAGGTCGCCGGCGTCGTTCGGCTGACCTTCGAACAGGTCGGTGACTGATTCAATCGCCTGAACCTGGTACTCCTGCTTGGCATCAAACTTGAATTTCATGCTTGTTCCCTACGCCGTCCAGAGCTCGATGCCATTGGTCTTGCAGATTTGCGC
Organism: Corynebacterium sp. 239_CJEI; assembly: GCF_001055995.1. Lineage (NCBI taxonomy): Bacteria > Bacillati > Actinomycetota > Actinomycetes > Mycobacteriales > Corynebacteriaceae > Corynebacterium > Corynebacterium sp. 239_CJEI. Next base: position 11,545 of record NZ_JVOW01000018.1, read on the forward strand.
CAAGTTGGTTTTCAGCTCGTCGTCGCCTTGGAACGCGTCCTCAAGCATTATGAGCTGGGCTGGCTTGACCTCCATAGCCACACGAAGCTGTGCCAGAGTCGGCTTGGTGTGTTCGTCAAGGTACGCGAGCACCAGGATGTCTTCTTCGCCGTCTTCGTCATCGACTCGGACCACCGCCTTATACGGCAGGCCGTCGATATCGCGGTCGCGAATCTGCTCGACCAACGAGTGTCCCTGCTTGAGCAGGATTTCGGTGAGAAGATCATCAGGGGTGGCGTTATCGTCGGCGCTCTCACGGAGATCCAACAGGTGCTGCTCGAGCTCAGTCGCATCGGTATCGGAGTCGGTACGCCACTTGGTGAAGTTGGTGTCCGCGAGCTTGTAGGACCGGAAACCGGTATCTAATAGATTTTCTCTGCAGTTCGTATCTCCGGCAAGCGATTTGGTAATTACTGATCCTGCCCGGTCTAGACGTTCACGGGATATCTCGGAAATAGTTTTGAATCCCATTTTGTCAGAGATTGACCCATTAGGAACCGGTTCAGGAAGCTGTACCGAAATGCAGCTGCGACTTCCAGAGTCATCTGAGTTTAAGGACATCGTTGCGTGAGCAGTTGAGCCCGAGCCAGCAAAGAAGTCGAGGACGATGCCATCAGGGGCATCAATCATAACCGACCGGATTAAATACTTAAGCAAGGTAGTGGGTTTCGGGTGATTGAAAACTTGTTTACCAAACAGTTTTTTAATTTCAGCATTTCCGGCAAGAACATCTCCAGCGATTTCTCGTGGTATCAAGGTATTAGGAGCCAACCTGGCGGTTTTAGTTTTTTTAGAGTATGGCACAAATCCGTCACTCTTAATGACGATTCTCGTTCCATCCTTGACTTGATCTTCAAGGTAGGCTTGTGACCAAATGACTCTTCCGGTAATCCGGAAGGCACTCTGTGCGATGCCGTTTTGTACAGATAGGGCATCTTCTAATACGTACCCCCCAGCTTTTTCTCCCGGCGCATAAAGGCCATCGGGTATGAGTAAATCCACCCATTCTGGCTCTAAAGAAAGCGTAGAGCGTTTCATGGAGTTTTTTGTTAGCGATGGCAGACCATCTGTTGCTTTCTCAGTTCCTACTAAAGCTTGAATATGGCCTTTATTGCGCGCGTAGCAAAGAACGTGTTGCGCATTTTCTCGTTCTATTCGAGAAGAATTATCTGGTCGGAAATTGCTTTCCCATATATAGCCTTCGATGAAATTGGATTCGCCAAAAATCTCGTCGAGGAGCTTTCGAAGTTGTGCGACTTCGTGATCATCAATTGAAATGAAGATGACGCCATCGTTCGTTAAAAGGTTCCGAGCAAGCTTTAACCTCGGATACATCATGTTGAGCCAGTTGGAGTGGTACCTGCCCTCGGACTCTGAGTTCGACGACAGTTTCTTACCGCCTTCGTTGAGCTGCTTGGACCACTCGAGGTAAGACTCGAGTCCCTCCTTGTAATTGTCGGGGTACACGAAGTCTTTGCCAGTGTTGTACGGCGGATCGATGTAAATCATCTTGATTTTGCCGTGGTAGTGCTTCTGCAGGATCTTCAGCACTTCGAGGTTATCGCCCTCGATGAACACGTTCTTTGTGGTGTCCCAGTCTTTGGAGTTTTCCTTATCCGGGCGAAGCGTTGCAGTCGTCGGCGTCTGCGCTGCGCGCATAGCGCGCTTCTTACCTGGCCAGAACAGGCCGAAACGTTCGCTGGTGTCTGAGGCGTCGCCCTCGAGAAGCTCCTTGAGTTTCTCCACGTCAATCTTGCCGTCGGCAATCGCTTCCGGAGCCAATTCGGCGAGCTGCGCCGCCAGCTCCGTTCGGAACTCTGGGGTGCTGCCAGGAACTTCGTTGATCATGTCTCGCTCTTCGCTCATTGTTTTCCCTTTAACTAACTTCGTTTACGCCTTGATTTGCCACCGGATAGTGAACAGCTCTTTTTCAGACCTTTTACCTTGAAGCGACTGCCTGATTAGAACAAGCAACTCGTCGACATTGTCGCGCAAGTTTCGCTTCTCTCTTCGATATTGGTCCTCGATCAAATCAATCTCGTCATCAAGATTTCTGGCCTTCTTCTTGAACCTCAGTTGCTCCATCGGGTCGTCGGCTTGAGTAGCTTTCTTGCGCAGGTCCTTCCGCTTCTTTTCAAGCTCACGAACGGCTTTCCTGCGTTCTGTGTCGAGGTCAAGAATCTGGCTCTCAAGCAATTCCTCTTGCTGGTTGTAGTAGCTCGAGTTGCGGTGTTGGACTTCCTTTTCCAGAGTCTCCCGCTGCCGCTCGATCACTGTCGCAAACAAATCGGTATTCAGCGGCTCAGCTATATTCAATGAGTCGACGACGCGCAGATCCATCATCTCTGCTGCATCTTCTTGGTTCAGTACCTCGTCGGAATCAGTTATTCCTGCAGCGAGCAAGTAGCTCTCGGAAATATCGCTGTCGTTTGCTCTCATCTTGAATGTCAGACCCCGAACGCTCAGCGAACCGGACTGCCCAGCTAGTTCCTTCATGCGAGAGCTGACTCGGTCAGACTTACTGATGTCGAAGACAAGCGTCTGCCGCGGGGTAGCTGCCGTCATAGCACTATCAATAACGTACTTCGCCAGGTCACTGTGATAGCGATACTGCTTAGAATTACCGCTCGGCGAGGACTTGAAGTGGTAACGGCCAGTCGCAATACCTACCGATGGCGCCATTCTCAGAACAAAGTTACGACCATCACCTTCGAAAGCAGCCAGGTCCTGCAGGCGATTGATTGTCAACAGTAGGAGCAGCTGCTCAAATTTGTTGAGTACCTCACCAGATTGCTCATCGTAAGACTTCAAGCGGTCGCGAACCGATGGGTCAAAGTTATCGAAAACTTTAGCTTTTGCCTCGGCCATGTCCTTACTGACCGTGTCCGCATACTTTTCTTCCAGCTCTTTGAACGCCTGATTGATCTCTTCAGCAGTGCGGTAGCTGTCGTAGATCTTTGCAACCTCTTGAGCGAAATCGAACCCGCTTTCAATGCGGCCCAGCACTTCGTCACTTGCTCCAAAGACGCTGTCGAAGAGATGGAACTTATTTTCCAGCAGCTCCAGAATGCGCGCCTCAGCGGCATTGCCCTCATTGAAGAAGTTAACGATTACAACGTCGTGCTTTTGGCCATAACGGTGAATGCGACCGATACGTTGTTCTACTCGCTGCGGATTCCATGGCAAATCGTAGTTGATCAGCATCGAGCAAAACTGCAGGTTGATACCTTCGGATGCTGCTTCCGTAGCGATCATAATTGAGCCGGAATCGCGGAAGTAATCAACAAGAGCTTTTCGACGATCCGCTGACGGGTTGCCGGTAATGACGTCGCTACCGTCATTCTTTGCAAGCCACTCTTGATAAATCGCAGTCGCCTCAGGAGAGTCGTTTTGGCCGTTGAACAGCACCAGCCCGTCACCGTAGCCTGCTTGTCGCAGCGTCTCGGCGATGAAGCTTTGGGTATCGCTGTACTCAGTAAAGATGATGGCTTTTTCAGGTGCCCCAATTTCGCGGAGGCGTGAGAAACCACGCTCAATGGCCTCCCCTAGTTTCAGCGACTTCTGATTCTGGTGAATGGATTCTGCTAGTGATGCATATTCGTTGAGCTCATCAATCTCCAGTTGTACTTGCTTGCGGACCGCTGGATCCGGCCAGTCCTCGTTCCGCTCAACGAGGTCTCCGAAGGCCTCATATGCTGCTTGTTCTTCATCAAGCATTTCGCTGTCGAAATCAAACAGCGGCCTACGTTTACTTTGGAGTTGGCCAGCTGCCAGTTCCTCCGCCAACCGGTTCGCGGTTCTGCGAAGAGTAATCCCTACTGCGTACGTCGAGGACCCCAGTCGCTTGCGCATCACCTGCGAGGACAGTGCACGCTGCGAATCATTGAACGCATACAGGGTGTCGCGCTGTAGGTAGGAACTGACCAAATCGTAAAGATCCAGTTCCGCCTGCGAAGGCTGGAACTTCACCGTCAATGGGTCGCGCTTGGTGAACCGGATGTACTTCTCCGCATCTCGGCGCAGGGTGCGCTTGGTCAACTGGCCGACGCGCTCCGCCAAGTCATCGGGGCTAAATTCGGTGCTTCCGGTTTTCACATACCGTTCGCGGAAGACATCGATGGACCTGAAGTATTCCGGATCGAAAATCGAGACAAGGCCGTAGATCTCTTCAAGACGATTCTGCAGTGGGGTTGCTGTGAGCAGCACTACTTTGCTCGCGCCATCAAAAACCTCACCGACCGAATGCGCTACTTTGGCGTGCTGCTTACCTTTATAAAAATTGCGCAGACGATGCGCTTCGTCGGCAACCACCAAGTCCCAAGTGCGCATCAGGTCAGCTTTGTTCTGCTGAACAAATTCGTAGGAAGCAATCAGGACTTGACCAGGCTCCTTGTTAGCCAAAAGTGAGGCCTTGGACTTCGAGTCAAGCAACTCGGATTGGATTAGAAACTTCTCGTAAAGCTCCTGTTTCCACTGTTGGCGAAGACTCGCGGGTGCGATAATAAGGATTCGGCGTTTACGCTCTGCCCAATACTGCGTAATAACAATACCCGCCTCGATCGTCTTACCGAGGCCGACTTCATCAGCCAGTATGACGCCTCTTGTCGTGTTCCCCTTCAACGCGAACAACGCTGCTTCAATCTGGTGGGGCTTAGGCTCCACCTGAGCGTCGAAAAGCAAACCAGCGAGCTTACCAACATGGTCGTTGGCGTAGCTCCGCTCCAACTCGTGAGCGAAGTACTTTGCCTGATGGTTGGAAAGACTTTCGCCAAAGCTTATCCCTGGCGACTTCATGCTTCCGCTAAATGAAGCAGGTCGATTAGGGCCACTTGCCGCTCGATTCGACATGCCCCTTCTACCCCTTAAGATCCCTCGCAACCCCAACCTGCCCCGCCGCATCCGACACAGCGTCCACACGCTTCACGGCAGGGTCGGCGCCCCAGCGCTCATCAGGCAAGGCACTGATGCCCCGCTTACCGAAGCCGTCAGTCCCCACCACGACATGACCGGCCACGTCGTCACCAGCACCGAAGCCCTCAGCCAGTGCCACAGCGAGATCGGCAACCAGGCCAGCCCCGAACTCCGGGTCCTCGCCCTTATCAATCGCAGCGCGTGACACAGTGCCGTGATTACCAACAATCACAATGCCAGCAGCCGGACGCAGAGTCCCCTCGTCATACTCAACGAAGCCGCCGCCCTTCAAGGCCTCCAGCAACAGCTTTCTGTCCGCAGCGGAAGCCCGCTCTCCCCCATCCTTATCCAGCTCCAACACCGGAGCCAACGCCTGACCAGCCTGGCGGCCCGGCTCACGGCGCTCCGCATCCAGCTGCACATCGGCCGGCAGCGAGGTAGAAACCGTGTCCTTCAACTCATCCGCACCAGCGGAAGAGAGGAACTTATCGGTCAATTTCAGCACGCCCGCATCGGGAGCGCCAGCAGCGCGCAGGGTCTCGGAAACCCCTGCAAGCTGCTCATCCGTGGCATCCGGCGTGGCGACAACAATGACCGGTACATCCTTCAAAGAGTCCTTGACAATCTCCCCGACGATGGGCTCGATGATGCGGTTGGCTTCATCGGCACGCGCTTGCTGTGCATCGGCACGCGCGACGGCGGCATCGCGCTCAGAGGCGGCACCGGTGCCGAAATCAATACCAGCACCAGCGGGGTTCAGCACATAAGCACCCAGCGCAGCACCTGCCGCAACACCGAGGGCAGCGCCTGTCACACCGGCTGTAAACTTCCCGCTCCTGCGCTTCTTCGCCATCGCCCGTCCCTTTTTCCTTTCGCCGACGCCTCAATCAGCTCTGACAGCCGAAAACTTTTAGGCGCTCATAGTGCTCGAATACCGCTAAAACTACTTAAAAAGCCCCTGGAACCACAGTGCAATGGAGTTCCAGGTATCAATCAGATTCTCGCTGACAGAGCCATCACCGGAGGTACCAGCGATAGCAAAGATCACCGCAACGGCGACAAAGATAGCGAGGATTGCCCAGGCCACACCGAAACCACGGCTATTGACCTGGTAGAGGTCGGCGACCATGCGACCGTCGACAAGCTTCTCGCCGACCTTCAAACGCGACAGCAACGCCGACGGCACACCGCTCTGGTTCTCAGCGTGGTAGATGCTATCGATGTTCTGCGGGGCGCCGACGGAGACGACCATGTCGGCGTCGTGATGCGCTGCGAAGACCAGCGCCAGATCAGTGGCGGAATCAGACAGCGCCGGGAAAGTCATAGCACCAATGCCGAGGTCCTGAATGCGCTCAAGGCCCACTGCGTGACCGTCCGGATCAGCGGGCAGGATCACGCAACCGGCAGACCGCAGCGCCTCGGAGTTGATGTTCTCCGGGTCGCCGATGATGTAGTCCGGCTCGTACTTCAGGTCGAAGAGCGTGTCGGCACCTGCATCGACGCCGATGAGCAGCGGCTCGTACTCGCGAATGAAGTTCTTCAAGTCTTCCAGCGTCTTGCGGTGTCCCTCACCAGGGCTGACCACAACGACCTTGCGGCCACGCAGCGGCTCCGTCTCGTCCGGAATACCCAGGCCATCGATGTACAGCGGGGACTCGGTCTTGGCGAACTCCACCAAGTTACCGGAGAGAGCCTCCAGGCGGTCGACCATGCTGGTGCGGCCCTCATCGAAGGCGCGCTCGAGCTCGTCCTGGTCGACCTCGTCGCCCTGCCCAATCAGGCGGTCACCGTGGTAGAGCTTGCCGTCGTGAAGCCTTGCGTTCTTGCCGTCCTTGAGCTTCTCGAAGACCTCGGCGCCGGCGTTCTGCACCATCGCAATGTCGGCGTCGCGCATCATCTGCGGGCCGTAATTCGGCACAAAACCCGTGGTAAACGCGCCGGTGTTCACCACTGCGGCGACCTTGGCATCAATCAACTGCTGTGCCAGTGGACGCGAGATATCCGGCGCATCAATCACCACGATGTCGCCTTCGCCCATGCGCTTGAGCGCACGCTCCAGGCGGGAACCGTCCCGCACAGTCCCCGAAATGCCAGGAAGATCTTTTTCGTTCCGAGAGAACAGACTCATGGCACTTAGTGAAACATAAGTGCAGCTACTTGGCCGCGAAGGCGCGCCGAGCTTGATCCAGAAGATCTTGCGCGTGCGCACGTCCGGAGTCCGAATCGTCCAAGCCCGCCATCATCCGCGCGAGCTCGTCAATCCGCTCCTCGTCCCCCAGGCTCGTCACCTTCGACGACACCGCACCCGAGCGCGCATCCTTACTGACCACCAAGTGGGTATCCGCAAACGCCGCCACCTGAGGCAAGTGCGTGACGACGATCACCTGGTTATTCACCGCCAACTGCTTCAGGCGCTTACCAATCTCCACAGCCGCGCGCCCACCAACACCGGCATCGACCTCATCGAAAACCATCGTGTGTCCGGCCTGTCCTTCGGCGAGGACAACTTCCAATGCCAGCATGATACGGGAAAGCTCACCGCCGGATGCGGAAGAAGCCAGCGGGCGCGGCTCGGCACCTTCGTGGGCCCGGAGCTTGAACTCGATGTTGTCCACGCCAGCGGGACCAAAGGTGTCGGCCTTGGTGATCTCCACCACCAGCGAAGTGTGTGGCATGGCCAAGCCCTTGAGTTCCTTGGTCACGGCCTCTTCCAGGTGCTTCGCGGCCTTTGCGCGAGCCTTGGAGAGCTTCCGCGCGGTGGTGCCGAGCTTCTTCTCCGCCGCCTTGATCTCTGCGGTCAGCTTGTCCAGCGCTTCGCCGGAGACATCCAGCGTGGCGAGCTTTCGCTCCGCCTTATCCCGCCAAGCCAGCACGCCTGCGATGTCCGGGGCGTACTTACGGGTGAGGTTCTTGATCTCCACCTGGCGCTGCATGAGTTTGTCCAGGGACTCGGTTTCCTCCGGCAGGCCAGAGAGAAACGCGCCGAGACCAACGGAAATTTCGGAGAGCTGGCTGGTCAGCTCATTGAGCTGGTTGGAAAACTCGGTGAGCTCGTCATCATTGGCGCCGGCGAGCTCGTTTGCGGCGGCTCCGAGGAGTTCGGCGGCACCGGAGTCCTCGGTGGCGGCATCCATGCCGGTAGTGCTCACGGCAGCGGCACCGTCAATGGCGGCAAGCGCCACGGCCGCCGCGTCGCGGAGACCGTCCAGGTCCTGCATGCGCCGGATCTGGGAGGCCAGGTCCTGGTCCTCGTCCGGCTCCGGCGAGACTGCGTCGATTTCCTCGATGGCGAAGCTGAGTTGGTCAGCACGCATGGCCAGCTCGCGGCGCTTAGAGGTCTTTTCTTCCAGTTCTTTGACCAGGGTGCGCCAGTGTGAGCGCTGCTGACGATAAGTTTCCAGGGTTGGCGCGATGGTGTCGGCATCCATGCGGTCGATGGCCGCACGCTGCTCATCGGCGCCTTGCAGGCGCAGCTGATCATTCTGGCCATGAATGGCAATCAGGCGGGTGGAGACATCCGCCAGTGCAGCAGCCGACGCACTCCGGCCACCAACCCACGCCCGGGAGCGGCCCTTCGCGGAGACCTGTCGAGCAAGCAGGTACTCGTCATTCTCATCGCGCACGCCGCCGAGCTCAGAAACCACAGCATCGATGGTGGCTGACTCTTCCTCCGAGAGGTGTTCGGTGGAAACGCGGCCTTCCACCAAGGCTTTGTCGGCGCCGGTGCGCACGCGGCCGGCGTCGGCACGCGCGCCACAGAGCAACTTGAGGCTGGTGACCACCATGGTCTTACCCGCACCGGTTTCGCCTGTGAGTACGGTCAGGCCTGGGCTGAATTCAAGCGTCGCGTCAGGGATAACGCCGAGGTCGCGGATGGAAATCTCAGTCAGCATGGCGCTTGCAATCAGTCCTTCCCTTGAAGTGTCGGGTCTTGTCTGCCGTTGGGTGAAAGGCTATTGCGCCTCTGCGGGGCCGCGCCACCCGGACGTCGGCAAGCGGAACTTGTGCACCAGACGATCGGCGAACGGCTGATCGTCCAGACGCACCCAGCGCACCGGCTGCGCGCCGCGCTCGATTTCGATGCGGCTACCCGGCGGCATGGTGATGTTGCGGAAGCCGTCGAGCACCGCGATCGCCTCGGCGGTGTCGTGGTTGGTCTCAATAGCGATGGTCGAATGCGGAGAGATTACCAGCGGGCGGGAGAACAGCGCGTGGGCGTTGTTAGGCACGACCAGCATGGCATCGAGCTCCGGCCACAGCACAGGCCCACCTGCGGAAAAGGCGTAGGCGGTGGAGCCGGTCGGCGTGGAAATCAGCACGCCATCGCAGCCGTAGGAGCTCACCGGGCGACCATCGACTTCCAGGATGACATCCAGCACGCCACGGCGGTTGACGTTTTCGATGCTGACCTCGTTCAACGCCCAACCGGAACCAATCACACGGCCGGTGGTGTCACGGACGGTGACGCGGATGGTCATGCGGTCCTCGATACGCCAGGAGCGCTTGATGACGCGACTAATCGCCTCCGTCATGGACTCCTGCTCCCACTCGGCGAGGAAGCCCACGTGCCCCATGTTGATGCCGAGCACCGGCAGGTCAGCCGAGTGCGCGATATCTGCGGCGCGCAGGAAGGTGCCGTCACCGCCGAGGACGAGGACGAGTTCGCATCCCGACGCCGCCTGCGGGGAATGCCAGTAACGCGGGTACTTACCGAGCGTTGGGTGCGCGGCCAGCGCCTCCGGGTTCTTACCGGCCAGCACGCGGATATCGATACCCGCGGCCTCAAGCAGCTCGGCAGCCTCGGCGGCCATTTCCAGGTTGGCGCTGCGGCCGGTGTGCGGGACCAGCAGGATCTCGCGCTTGCCGGCGCTGGTCTTGGGCTTGCTTTCCCGTGAGTGAGTCTTCGCGCTAGTCATTGTGCGGCCCCTCCTCAACAGCCTTGGCGATGGCCGCAGCCATAGCCTCATCACCAATATCGCTGGCGCCGCCGTCTTTCACCAGCCACAGGAAGAACTCCACGTTGCCGCTCGGACCCGGCAGCGGGCTGGCCACGGCTGCGCGGAAGGACAGCCCCAGAGTGCGGGCGTATTCGGCGACTTCCTGGACAACTTCCTGACGCAGTGCATCGCTGCGCACGACACCACCGGAGCCAAGGCGCTCCTTGCCCACCTCGAACTGCGGCTTGACCATTGGCAGCAGGTCAGCGCCCTCGTCGAGGCAGGAGACAATTGCGGGCAGGACCAGCTTCAAAGAAATAAACGACAGGTCGCCAACCATGACATCGGCCGTGCCGCCAAGTATCTCCGGGGTCAGCGTGCGGACATTAGTTCGGTCGAGCACAACCACCCGTGGGTCATCCTGCAGGCGCCAAATCAGCTGACCGTAGCCGACATCAACGGCGTAGACGGTCTCGACATCGCGGCGCAGGCACACATCGGTGAAACCGCCTGTGGAGGCGCCGGCATCCAGCACCTTCCGGCCCTTCAAGTCCAGGCCCTGCGGCTCGAAAGCTTCCAGCGCGCCGAGCAGCTTGTGTGCACCGCGCGAAGCCCAGTTCTCGTCTTCTTCCAGACCACTGACGCGAATGGACACGTCGCCTGTCACCGCAGTCGCGGGCTTGGAGGCAACAAAACCACCGACCTCCACTCGGCCGGCCTTAATCATGTCCACTGCCGCTTCACGGGAGCGAGCGATCTTCCTTCGCACCAGCTCCGCATCGAGCCTGCGCTTAGGAGCTTTCTTTGCCACCGCGTTCACTTTCCTTCCCTGCGTGACGAGCCCAGGGCCTCATACAAAATCTCATGCGCTCGCTCAAACTGCGCGACTCTCTCCTGCGGCGTCGGCGCAGGTGCGGACAGTGCGGCCGCAACCTGCTCGCGGACATCCTCCGGAGTTACCTCGCGCGCACCGGGCATCGCCGCCGGGCTAGGTGCCGGGTTAGGTACAGATGCAGGGCCGGGTTTCGGCCCCGGCACAGGACCAGACCCCTGCCCCTGCCCTGGCTTCGGTGCGACCTCACTCATCGGCTATCACTTCCGCCAGGCAGCCAGAGCCGCCTCAGCAGCTGGCCCCTCCGCGCGGACCTGCGCGACCTCGACCGCGCCAGCACGACCAGCCTCAGAGTTCCACACCACATCCGCGACCGTCAGCAGAGCCGCCACCGCGGCCTCCGCCGGGTTCACCAACCGAAGATCTTCCATGTCACCGCCAGAAAGAACGATGACACCGGCCTCCGCGCCGTCGTAACGCGCAGTGAAACCAGCCTGCGGAGCCGGACGTGCCTGATCCAGCTCACGATTCAGCGCAGTCATGTCAGCACCGATGAGCGTCGGGCGGTGCTCAGGCGGCGCCGCAACGACATCCATATGCGTGGAAACGCCTGTGACCACCATAAACGTGTCCATCTTTGCCGCATTTCCGCCCGCGATGTCGGTATCCAGACGGTCACCGATCGCCAGCGGATTCTTCGCGCCCACACGCTCCGCCGCCTTAATAAACATCGGCGGCTTCGGCTTACCCGCCGACAGCGGCGCCACGCCCGTGGTCGTAGAAATCGCCGCAGCGACCGAACCATTACCAACCAGGAAACCGCGCTCCGACGGCAGCGTCGTATCCAAATTCGACACCAGGAAGCGCGCACCTCGCGACACCGCCAGCGCCGCCTCCGACATCTGCTTCCACGTCATCTCACGGTTGAGCCCCTGGAACACCGCCGCAGGGTTGTCATCAGCGGAATCCACGAGGTTGTACCCCGCCTCACGAGCCAACTGCTTAAACGACTCCGCACCCAACACAAAAACGTTCGAGCCCGGCTCAATGACCTCCGCCGCCATCTCAATGGCCGCCTGCGCCGACGTCATCACATCGTCCGCGTGAACGTCATAGCCCAGCCCATTGAGCTGATCCGCCACCGTCTGCGGCGCGCGCGAGGCATTGTTGGTAATAAACACCATCGGCAGCGCCGCCTCAGTCAGCCCCTCCAGCGCGTTCGGAATCGCCGCGCCACCCTCGTAAATCGTGCCATCCAGATCCAGCAGAGCGGCATCATAGGAAGAAGCGACAGAAGCCATGGGGGTTCATTTCTCCTTTTACGAAATAGGAACGCTTTACGACGAATTGTAGATGCGCAGCCCGATTGCGCCAGCGGTGCGTTAGCGGTGGCTGATGTTGCGAGCCGGCAGCTGGGCTGATTACTTGCTCAGCTCTTCGATGCGCTCACGAGCATCGAGCATCTGGTCCACATCGATCTTGGCGCAGCGGGTAAACCACACCTTGGCATCATCTTTACGACCGGCCTCCACCAGCGCATCAGCGTAGGCGTAGAACAGACGAGCTGCTTCGAAGTCCTCGCGGTCCGGGTTCAGATCCTGGGTCTCCAGCTCAACCAGAGCCTCATCGATCTGGCCCATATCTCGGCGAGCACCGGCGGCGACGATAGCCAGCTCAGTCTTGGACTCGTTGTCCAGCTGCTTGGCTTCCTCGGAGCGAGCCAGCTCGATGGCCTTCTCTGGGCGGCCGAGGCCGCGCTCACAGTCCGCCATGACCGCGAGCATGCCCGGGCCACCGGAGATGCGGCGAGCCGCACGCAGCTCCGCCAAAGCTTCCTTCCACTCACCTGCGTGGTAAGCGGCAACACCAGCGGTCTCACGAACGACACCGACGCGACCAGCGCGGTCCTTCGCTGCGCGGGCGTGCTCCAGGGCACGCTGCGGGTCTTCAGCCATCAGGATTGCGGACATAATCATGTGACGAGCAACCTTGTCGGCGTTGTCCTTAGCCAGGCTCTTCAGATCCTGGCGCACGCTCGGGTCGAGCTCGTCTGCGCGAATGTCATCTGGCAGCTTCGGCTCGTTCTTACGGGCCTCAATGCGCTCCTCGCGGAAGCCTGGGCGCTGCGGGCCGGTGCGGTGCGTACGCTTCTCATCCTGGAAGCGGCCACCACGGTTGGAGCGACGTGGCTTGCCACCACGACGGTCGAAGTTGCGACCTCCCTGGCCACCGCGCCCGCCCGGGCCGCGACGATCATTGCGGTCATCGCGATTGTAACCACGACCGCCACGGCCACCGCGCTCATTGTGGTCGCCGCGGTTAAAGTCACGATCATCGCGATCATCACGACGGAAGCCCCGCGAACCACGGGAATCGCGGTTACCGCCATGACCACCGTGACCACCACGGCCACGACCACCTGGGCCACCACCCTGTCCACGACGATCGTTGCGGTTGCGCCCGTTAAAGCCGCCCTCGCCACGACCATGGGAACGGTTAGACCCGCGGTTTCCGCGATTTCCTCGGCCTTCGCCGGAACGAGGACCTTCGTGCTCAGCCATGAAGTCGGAGCTCCTTATATGTAATGAGTAAAAGAATTTATGTGTTTTCAGGCTACCAGTAACCCCGGATTGCCTGGTGGTCTACCTAAAAGACCAAACTTTCATACTACTGCTAAGACCTGCCCACATTCCAGCCCAGCAAACGTGCGGAGCCTGTGGCCTTCCCCACTGCCTGGGACAAATCCCAGACAGCTAGGCCAACCCAGTCGTCGGTGGTGAACTGCGCGGTGGCGGTGGTTCCCTCGACGCGGAGCTCATACTCGGCATCCGAAAGCCCGTCTGGCACGGCGAGGTTGGCGCCCAGGGCGTCGTTAAGCAATGCCTTGAGTGCGCGGGTATTACCCTGCTCAGCGCGATGTGCGGCGCGGCGGAAAACGGTGAGCGCTTCCTTAGCCGCGTCCTCGGGCGTCACGGTGGCGTCGACTGCGAGGTCAAAGAGGCATTCCTGCTCGAAGGTTGCGGCCTTGGGCGTCTTGGGCTCGGAACTAGGCGCGGCGGGCGCGGTTTTTGTCGGCGCGGCATTCGACTGCACGCGGCTACCCGCACCAGCGAAACCTGGCCCCTCCGGCACGGTCGTACCCTTCTGATACGCGGTGGCGGCGGCGCGGGCGCGCTGATCAGCGGCCTCGTTCATGTCGTGGCCCGAGTGTCCCTTAACCCACTCGAGGTGAATATTGCGGCCAACGAGCAGCTGGTCGATGTCCTGCAAAATGTCGACGTTGAGGACAGGTTTACCGTCGCGCTTCTTCCACCCCTTGCGCTTCCACCCCGGCATCCACTTAGTGACGGAGTTAATCACATACTGCGAATCACACAGTACGAAAAGCGGCTCGTCGGGGATGTGCGCGGTGGCGCGGAGCAGCTCGGCAAGAGCGGTGAGCTCCCCGCGGTTATTGGTTCCCTCTTTCCATCCGCCGGCGGCCCAGCAGCTGTCGTCGATATACCAGCACCACCCGGCAGGTCCGGGGTTGTGCAGGGCGGAACCGTCAACGGCAGCAGTAATAGTCATGAGGCTAGATTGTATCGGCTGCGTGGGGCCGGCCAGGAATTGCCTTAAGAGCCGTAGCAGGCGACCGGGCCATGCGGGCCCTCGACGATGTCAATCTGAGTGTTGAAGATTGGGCTCAGAACCTCCGAACGCATCAGCTCTGCGGTAGGGCCGTGCTCTACAATCTGGCCATCCTTGACCGCACAGATGTAGTCGGCGTAGCGAGCCGCGAAATTGATGTCATGCAACACCACCACCATGGTTCGACCCAAATCGCGCACTGCAGTGCGCAGGTACGACATGATGTCGACCGAATGAGAAATATCCAGGTTGTTCAACGGCTCGTCGAGAAGCACGTAATCCGTCTCCTGACAGAGCACCATTGCGACATACGCGCGCTGACGCTGCCCACCGGAGAGCTCGTCGAGGTAGCGGCCCTGGAGCGCCTCAAGATTGAGGAACTCGATGTACTGGGAGATGATGCGCTCGTCCTCAGCGGTCAGGCGCCCCTGGCTGTACGGGAAGCGGCCGAAGCTGACCAGCTGGCGCACGGTGAGGCGGGTGACGAAGTGGTTGTCCTGGCGCAGAATCGACAGCACCTTCGCCAGATCCTTCGACTTGGTCTTGCCCACGTTGTAGGGGCCGACGTTGATGTCGCCGGAATCGACGGCAAGGAGGCGGCCAATCATAGTCAAGAGCGTGGACTTGCCCGCACCATTCGGCCCAATCAGAGCCGTAATCGCATTGGTTGGAATTTCCAGGTCAACGGGGCCAATTGACACCTCGCTGGTATAGCTCTTGCTTACACTGTCGAGGAGAATCATAGCCGTCCCTTCTTCAAAACGACGTAGAGGAAGATCGAACCGCCAACCAGCTCGATGATGATGGACACCACGCCCTGGGCATAGAAAACGTGATTGAGGATGAAATACGCACTGGCCAGCGTGACGTAGCCGATTAGCGCCGCCATCGGCAGCACAAAACGATGGTCATAGGTATCCGCAGCCTGGTACGCAATGGTCGCGACCAGGAAGCCGAGGAATGTCATCGGGCCGACCATAGCCGTCGATACTGCCATCAGCACGGACACCGCAACCAGCACGGTGATGGACCGAACCTGGTAATTCACGCCCAGATTCGTCGCGACTTCACGCCCCAACGACATGACATTGAGGGCCCGCGAATGCAGCGCAATCACCACGATTGCCGCGATCACCAGCGGGATCGCCACCGGGAAAAACTCCGGGTCCGCGTTGTTGACAGAGCCGAACAGCCGCGCCGTCAGCAGGTCAAAATCCGAAGGCGTCAGCATGCGCTGCATAAATGTCGATACCGAGCCCAGCCCGCCACCGATAACAATGCCCACCAGCAGCATGCTGTGCATATCCGCGCCCTGCCCAGTCAACAGCCACGCATACAGCACCAGCGACAGCCCCACCATCAGCACGAGCTGCAGCACAAACGCCCCAACCGAGCCGGCATTCATCAGACCCGTCGCCCCGAAGAAGTACACCGCAGCGGTACTGATAGCCACGTACAGCGCTTCAAACCCCATAATCGACGGCGTAATAATTCGGTTATTCGCAATCGACTGGAACGCCACTGTCGCGACGGCATGGCAGCAGGCAACCACGATCATGGCAATTACGGCATCAAGACGCCGGCGCGCAATCAGCCAAAAACCATCCGTACCGAACGGCAACGGGTTGTCCCACGCAAGCAGGCCCGCCGTAAACAACACCGCCAGGCCCGCCAGCGCAGCAATGATAATCCAGTACCTGCGCGCCGCGGCGGCCGTGCTAAACGACGTCGTTTGCGGCCCGGCCTGGTCGGCCACCGTGTGAGTTGAACTGAGATTAAGCACGACGCCGCTCCACAATCAGATAGACGAAGATGGCAGCACCCAGGATGCCGAGAATCACCGATACCGGAATCTCGAACGGGGCGATAATGACGCGGCCAATCAGGTCCGCAATCGTCACAATGGCAATGCCCACCAGGCATACCCAGGGAAGATTGGAGCGCAGATCATCGCCACGGAACATGGAGACGATATTCGGGACGATGAGCCCCAGGAATGGGAGGTTGCCCACCACGACGGTGACCAAACCTGTTGCGATTGCAATCAGCCCCGTTCCCAGGAACACGATTCGCTTGTAGTTCAGACCGACGTTGGTGGCAATGTCCTCACCAAGCCCCGCAACCGTTAACCGATCGCTGAATACGAAGACGATTGCAACCACGATGACGACCAGCCACAGGAATTCGTACTGCCCTTTATAAATGGCAGTAAAAGAGCCTGCGAACCACACGCCTAGCGACTGCAGCATGTCCGTCTGCAACGCAAAGAAAGTCGAAATCGAACTGACTACCGCACCCAACATGATGCCCACGATGGGCACAACCAGACTTGACTTCAAAGCGACACGGCGCAAGAACAGGAAGAACACTGCCGTGCCGATGAAAGCGAAGATGATTGCCCCGCCCATCCGGCCAAGCATCGAGGCCGAAGGAAAGAAATACATCACGAAAATCAGGCCGAGACCAGCCCACTCCGTGGTTCCCGTGGTGGTGGGTTCGACAAACTTGTTGCGCGTAAGTAGCTGCATGACCAAGCCACACATCGCCATCGCGGCACCCGAGAGCACTAGTGCAATGGTGCGCGGTATACGCGTAGTGGCGAACATCTCCCAGCCGTCGTCGGCGCCCAGGATGTCGTATTGGCCTACAAACAGCGACATAGCCACCAGGACTGCCACAAAGGCAATCCCGATGGCTAGTCGGGAATCCAGTAACTTCTGCATAGAGTTGGTGAGGTACTCCTGTGACTGGTCAGGGAACTATTAGGCCTGCTCGAAGGCGTCGGCAAGCCCGTTCAGAATCTCCGTGTACGTGATGATGGACTCGTTGGTGTAAGTGTCCTCTGGGGCGTAGTAGATCTTGCCCTCCTTGACTGCCTTCACGTTCTTCAGCGGAGCGGCTTCCTCGACCACAGACTGTGCCGAACGGTACTCATCGGTACCGCGGACAGAGGTGCCAGCATCGCGGTCAAGCACCATGATGAAGTCCGGGTTTGCCTCAGCGATGGACTCGGCGGAAATCTCATCACCCCGGTGGTCATCGCTGGCCTTGTCGACCTCCAGCGCCGGCTTCATGCCAATCAGGTCGAACAGCGGGCCGAAGGTACGACCAACAGTCGGAGCAATGTAACCGAGGGTGCCGCCCGACGAGTTCAGCGCCATGACCTTCACGTCCGGGTTGTAAGCCTTGCGAGCGCGCTCCAGAGCCTTGTCAAAGTCTGCGATGAGCTGATCGGCTTCCTTCTCCTTACCGAAGATGGTGCCCAGGCCCTTAGCGTGGCGCTTGAGCTCCTCGTCCAGCGGCTTGCCCTCGCGCGGCTCAAACTCCACAATCGCGGAGTTCGGAGCAAGCTTCTTCAGGTCATCGTAGTACTTGCCGAAACGCTGACCGTTCACAATCAGGTCCGGGTCAGCAGCAGCAACAATTTCGAGATTCGGCTCGCGGTGATTGCCGATGTCCTGAACGTCAGGATTGTCCTTGTAGTCGGAAACCGTGAACGGGATAATCGGTTTAGGAGCTGCAGCCAGCTTAATACCCCACTGATCGAGCATCTCGAAGGAACGGTTATCCGTGGCCACAACAGAGTCAATCTCGGCAGGTACGGTCTGCTCACCATGATTATCAGTAACGGTAATAGTAGACTCGTTGCCTGCAGCTGCAGACTTATCCTCGTTACCGGCATCAGTAGAACATGCACCAAGAACAAGTCCAAGGCTCGCAACAGATGCAACTACGATATTGCGAATACGGCCGGAGTTAGAACGCGCCACTTAAAGGCATCCCTTCGGTCACAGTAGGATTGTTAAACAAACGCCACTTAGACGCCGTTACCCAATCACTTACTTAGGTAATCATTACCTGTGAAACATTAGCTTAGGGTTCCCTATTTAACAAGTAAATACGTTATGAAATTACGCAATATTTAGGGCATATTTCGAACTTGGCTTAGCGTTGGCTAATTTGTGCTGGTAGAAGCCACTTTTCTGAGCAGTGTAGCCAGGCACCCCCGTTACGTTCTTACCGCGTCCCAGTGGGGCCTATTGTGCGGGCATGGCTATGCGGGTGCGCGGGCAAGACTATGCAGGAAAGAGCTTTTCTTATAAGTTGCCGAAAACCTGAAGCACACTAACCTCAATACCCGTGAATCCAACTAACCTAAGCCGCGCGAATCATCGCGCTAAAGTCTCTGCCCTAACCGCGGCCCTTCTTCTACCACTCGGCACTATTGCCCCATCGCCCGCGTTGGCTAGCCCTGACACCGCGTTGTTTAATGCAGTCACACCAGGGATTAGCGCGACCGAAACACAGGGCACCGGTCAGACTACTACCGCCACGGCACCAACCGGATCTCCAACCCCTATCGAATCCGGCTCACTATCCTCACTCAGCAACTTCCGCGATGTAGCGGGCAGTAGCGCCAACCTAATCACGACCGAGGACGGTCGCCACATCCGCCAAGGCCTCGCATACAGGTCAAACACCTTACGGGAGCCAAGCGACGAAGATCTTGCCCACATGACGCAGGCAGGCGTGACACGCGTCGTCGATTTGCGAAACATTAAAGAGCGCAGCGAAGGCCCAGACGTCTTGCCCGACGGCGTGACTTACCAAGTAGCGGACATCATCGATGTTCGCAATGGCTTGGGCTTTGTGAAGAATCCTGTCGTAACTACTGGCGAGCAGCTCTACGGCCACGCGCCCGAGTTCTACGAAGCGGCGGGAGACAGCATCAAAGCGCGCGATACAGAGGTTTTCGATGATGAAGTGAAGTATTTCGGCCAATTACTCGGCTATGAGTTGATGATTACCGGAGAAGCACCGCGAACCGCTTGGAAGGATCTTCTCCAAGCACTCGCATATGAAGACGGTGCCGTTGTATTCCACTGCAGCGCGGGCAAGGATCGAACCGGCCTCGGAGCCGCGTTCCTCTTGGCCATCTTGGGAGTTAGTTACGAAGCAATCGAGCAGGACTTCCTTGCCAGCAACGCTTACCTCAATCGTGAAGACGCGGTAGACAAAAAGTGGCTCAAGATGTCGTGGGACGCTATCGAAGAGAACTACGGTACTTTCGACAACTTCGTCCGACAAGGCATCGGGCTTTCCGACGCCGACATCAACCAATTGCGCCAGAAGTATCTGGTATAGCGCCACGCCTTACCACAACAACCTTCGTTGAATGTTGTTTACTCGTGGGCACAAAAGTGGGCCGCAGCAGCCCACCCCACACGGGAACTGGCTACCACGACCCACAAACAAGATTATTATGCCGGCGGCGACCTACTCTCCCACACCCTCCCGAGTGCAGTACCATCGGCGCTGGTGGACTTAGCTTCCGGGTTCGGAATGGGACCGGGCGTGACCCCACCGCTAACACCACCGACAAAAACCAGGCAACAACCATCCCCACCACAACTTTGGGTGGGTGGTGTCATGCCAGACACTGAATAACGGACGCGA
>NZ_JVOW01000019.1:0-36877 GCF_001055995.1 Corynebacterium sp. 239_CJEI
GTTGCCGCCGGGTGCCAGGACTTTCGATGACAGCTGATAGGGACACGGCCAGTTTTAAACTAGGTCTCTTTGTAACGTGGGTGCTTGCAACGAAGGTCATGACACCAGCGACTGGAACAACGCCATACCCATCTCGTTTTCTAGGAGCTCATCATGTCTCCGGAGCATTCCATCGACATATTCCTTGGGTTAGACGTCGGCAAATCTGAACACCACGCCTGCGCCTTAGACCGTGATGGCAACAAGGTCTTCGACAAACCGTTGCCTCAACTCGAATCCGAACTAGCAGGCGTTTTTCACCAGCTTCAGAAGCTTGGCACCGTGCTCGTGATCGTCGACCAACCCAACACCATCGGCGCACTACCGATTGCTGTAGCCCGGGACTGCGGTTGCGAAGTCGGATACCTGCCAGGTCTTGCGATGCGCAAAGCTGCAGATCTCTATCCGGGACGTGCAAAAACAGACAAACGCGACGCATTCATCATCGCCGACACCGCCCGCACAATGCCCCACACGCTACGTGCCGTCGACCGCAATGATGAGGTACTCTCCGCCCTAAAGATGCTGTCCGGCTTCGATGATGACATCGCCCGCGATTGCACTCGCACTGTCAATCGGCTTCGCAGTGTCCTCACCCAGATCTACCCCAGCCTGGAACGAGTTTTTGCTGGTAGCACCCTGACTCGCACGCCGATCCTGGAATTATTGATCCATTACAAGGGACCGCAGGGGCTAAAAAGAGCCGGATACCAACGAGTGTTGAACTGGATGATCAAGCGCACACGTAAAGACCCCACCCCGCTGGTAGACGACATTTTTACAGCGCTGAAAGCTCAAACAGTCACCGTGCCTGGAAGCGATGCCGCCGAGTTAGTAATTCCTCAACTGGCTGCAAACATCCAGGCCCTCAAAGAGCAACGAAACACCATTGCTGAGCAGGTTGAAGAGATGCTCGCTGATTTCCCTCTTTGTGAGGTCTTGATGAGTATGCCCGGAGTCGGCATCAAGACCGCAGCGCAGATCCTTCTTGCGATCGGTGATGGCTCCGACTTCGCTAGTGCTGGCCACTTAGCTGCTTATGCTGGAATAGCACCCGTGACTAGACGATCCGGTTCGTCGATCAGAGGTGAATTCCCGGCACGGTCAGGCAATAAACGACTGAAAAACGCCTTGTTCTACTCCGCATTCGCAGTTATCCGCAGCCACGAACCGTCACGGCGGTATTACGAACGCAAACGCGCTGAAGGAAAACGCCACAACGCAGCAGTCATCTGCCTGGCACGACGCCGATGCAATGTCATCTACGCGATGCTGAAAAACAAGGAGTTCTTCCGCGAAATCCCGCCACGCCCCGTCGCCGCATAAAGCCCCAAAGACGAAGCCGACCAGCACACGCTGGCCGGCTCCTAGGCACGCCTAAGAAACTACTCCCAAGACTGTGCTCGTCAACATCGGTCTGGCACTTGACAAAAACATAGGGACACCCCCCCCAGCTACGTCTTGGGAATTGAAAATTGGCCCAGCCCACGCGAACCCAGCGAGCCGACGCGAACCTATCGCCGGCCAGGTCGACAGCATGCTGGAGGATTTCCCTGCCTCCGAGGCCTTGAATCGAGTATGCCGGAAATCGGTATCAAGACCGCAGCACAGATCTTGCTTTCCATCGGTGATGGATCCGACTTCGCATCCTCTGGCCACCTGGCCGCCTATGCAGGAATTGCTCCTGTGACACGAAAATCAGGCCCACCAACACCAGTTGATGGGCCCAATAACCATGCCTAAACCTACCCCTAAGAGTTTCACTTAAAAACTCCGATTTAGGCTTGGCAAGAACATAGGGACACCCCCTAGGGCACTTCACGACACCTATGTCACCTCGTGCCAGCTGTGGAGGTGGCATGAGGTGACATAGGTGTCGTGAAGTCGCGGATGAACTGGGGCGGGGCCGCACCTGCTTAACCGGCTCGCTTAACCGGCTCGAGAACTTCCTTGCCCATCATGAACGGACGCAGCGCCTCCGGAATCACCACAGAACCATCGGCCTGCTGGTGGTTTTCCAGAATGGCGACCAGCCAACGCGTCGTGGCCAGCGTGCCATTTAGGGTGGCGCAGTACTGAGACTTGCCATCGGCATCGCGGTAGCGGGTCTTCAAACGACGAGCCTGGAAAGTCGTGCAGTTCGAAGTCGAGGTCAGCTCGCGGTAGGTGTTCTGCGTCGGCACCCATGCCTCGGTATCGAACTTGCGGGCAGCCGATGCACCCAGGTCACCACCAGCAACATCGATGATGCGGTATGGAACATCGACCGCGGCCAGCATCTCGCGCTCCATGTTCAGCAGCTTCTGGTGCTCTGCCTCCGCCTGCTCCGGCGGACAGTAGGAGAACATCTCCAGCTTGTCGAACTGGTGCACGCGCAGGATACCGCGGGTGTCCTTACCGTAAGAGCCCGCTTCACGACGGAAACAGGAAGACCAACCAGCGTAGCGACGCGGCCCCTCCGACAGGTCAATAATCTCGTTGGAGTGGTAGCCGGCCAGCGCGACTTCCGAGGTACCGACCAGGTAGAGGTCATCTTCCTGCAGGTAGTAGATCTCATCGGAGTGCGCACCGAGGAAGCCGGTACCCGACATGGTCTCCGGACGAACCAGCACCGGCGGCACCATCAGCTGGAAGCCATTCTGAGTTGCCTTCTGAGCAGCCAGGTTCATCATGGCCAGCTGCAGCATGGCACCGTAGCCGGTCAGGAAGTAGAAGCGGGAACCGGAGACCTTGACGCCACGCTCCATATCAATAAGACCCAGCGACTCACCGAGGTCCAGGTGGTCCTTAGGCTCAAAGTCGAACTGCGGAATCTCACCGATTTCCTCCAGCACGACAAAGTCATCTTCGCCGCCGGCGGGCGCACCCGTAACGATGTTGCCAATCAGGTACTGCAGGCGCTCGACCTCAGCCTCGGCTTCCTTCTGCTCCGCTTCGGCTGCCTTCACGGCGTCGGAAAGCTCCTTGGCCTTCTCCAGCATGGCCGGGCGCTCTTCCTTCGACGCCTGACCAATCTTCTTACCGAAGCCCTTCTGCTCTGAACGCAGCGCGTCGGTGGAGGCAATAACCTCACGGCGCTTAGCGTCAGCTTCCAGCAGCTGATCGACCAATGCCGGGTCCTCACCACGGGTGCGCTGGGACTCGCGGGCTACTTCAGGGTTTTCGCGGAGAAATTTGAGATCAATCACGTCCCCTAGAGTACCTGGTTTACGTCGGCAAGCAGGCACAAGGCTTGCTAGAGTGCCGCTTCCGCTCCTGAGGCGACCAGCAGCGCGCCGAGGACGAGGAAGATCACGCCGGCGACAGTGTCAATCCACGGCCCTGCCAGCACCATTCGCTTGACGACGGCATCCGTCGACACCACGATTGCGATAAATAGGAAGAAAGCGATTTGGGAGACGATTAGCACCAACGTACAAAGCACAAGCGTCCCCACGGATGCGCCTGCGGGAATGAACTGTGAAAGCACTGCCGTGAGGAAGAGAACAATCTTCGGGTTCGACATATTGGTGAAAAAGCCCTGACGGAATGTCGCCTTCGGCGACCGGAGCGCCTCGCTTCCCAGCGCTGGTGCGGCACCGGCGCGCAGTTCGCGGAGGGTATTGATGCCTGCCTTGGCCATGCTGATGCCCATGTAAATGAGATAACAGCCCCCGACGAGCTGGATTACGCCCATCAGCAAAGGATTGGCGGTGATGACAGCTGCGAACCCAAAAACTGTGAGGGTCATCCAGATAGTGGCACCAGTACTGATACCCGCAACCGCTGCGATGGCGTGCTTTCGGGATTTGGTGGCAAGGCGCAGGATTAAGAAGACGTCAGGCCCTGGTGAGGCCATACCAATAATGTGGACGCCCAGCAGGCTGAGTAGTGCAGTCCAGGTCAAGACTCGTGTCCTCGGGTAGCGAACAAATACCGGACTATTGTAGTGCCTGAAGTTATTGAGCAAACTCGGACCGCAAACTCGGACAGAGCGTTACCTTGTCCACAGGCTCATTGGCGGTGCACAATGGGGTCACTATGGCTGATGACAATATGAACCAGGATCGCGAGCACGCTGCCGCCACAGACACTGACTCCGGTGCAGGTACTGGCGCAGATGCCAGCGCTGGTGCGTCCTCCGCAGCCAGCAACGATGCCCACGCTTCCCGTAACTCTCGTGGAAGCTGGGGAATGCGCGCTTTGTCGACGGCAATGCTGGTCGGCGCCGCGGGAATGGCATTCGCGCTGCAAGCGGGAGTCATCGAGCCACCGAGTGGGCCACTTGGGGGCAAGGGCTCGTCGGCAAGCGCGTCATCGTCGACAACGACGACCATCGTTGACAAGGAGACGACGGCGTTCACCAGCGCAACCGCGGGCAACTGTCTGGACTGGAACCTGGCAGAAGATTTGAATGTTTCTGACTTCCGCGTCGTGCCCTGTGAGCAGCCACACGCTTATGAGGTCGCCAAGAAACTGAACCTCGCCGACTACGAGGAACATCCGGGGCAATACGCAAAAACTGCCAACTACCCGACAGCGGACAATTTGGTGGCTCTGCAAAATGGCGTGTGTCGCAACACCGTGACTGAATACCTGGGCGGCCAGTACGATCCGGACGGTCGATTTATCACGGCGCCGATTATTCCTTCGCCTAGCCAGTGGGAAAAGGGTGACCGAACCTTCCTGTGCGGTATCCAGGTCGTCGATGAAGACGGCAACACGGCGCACATGTCCGGTCCTGCGGCCGGGCAGGACCAGTCCCGCGTGTTCGAGGGTGGCCGCTGCGTGACGTTGGACGAAAGCGGTGCCATCCGCCAGGTACCGTGCGTGGAAGATCACCTGATGGAGTCGACGGGAATTGTCAATCTCCGCGACCATTTCGGTGACAACGTCCCCACTGACCAGGAGCAAAATGATGTGCTCGCGGAACAGTGTGTGACTCTCGCGCAGAATTACCTCGGCGGTGACGACCCGCTGTATAACTCAACGCTGCTGCCATTTTGGACGTCACTGTCGCAGGAGTCGCTCAATGCTGGCTCACGCAGTGTGAATTGCTGGTTGATTAAGGACAACGGCCAGGGCGGGTTCTCCACTCTCAATGGCCACGCTAACGAGTCCTTCACTATCGACGGCCAGCCGCCCGTGGCTCCGCCACCGCGCAATCCGCTGCGGGAGGAGCAGGGTGACGCTGGCGCTGGCGCTGGCACAGGTGACGTCGGTGCGGTCGGTGCCGACGGTACTGGTGCAGAAGCAGGCGCTGTGGATAACGCAATCGCTCCCGCAGGACAGTAGAACAATCGGCCAGTAAAACAAGAGGACATTGCGAGGCAGCACCATAAATGGTTGACGTTAGCCCGGAGCGGTTCGATGCACTTGTCGATGAGGCCATCGACCGCATCCCCACGCAGTTTCTCGACCAGCTCGATCAGGTCATCATCCAGGTCCACCCGTATAACCTCGACGAACCCACACTGCTGGGCCTCTACGAGGGCATACCTCTGACCGAGCGTTCTAACAACCACTGGGGTCCGCCTGACCAAATCAGCCTGTATCGCGACATGCTCTGCCGCATCAGCCGCACCGAAGAGGAGCTGGTGGAGCAGATTCGGGTCACTCTCCTGCATGAAATCGGGCATTATTTCGGCCTCGAGGAGGAGGATCTGGACCGACTCGGCTACGGATAAGTTTGTCCCGCCGTGCACGGTCTCGTTCCTCTCGCGATACTGTCCCCTCCCCTCTTCTTCCCTGTAGCCTTAATAACCATGAGCGACAACTCGAGCGAGAAGCCAGAAATCAGGGTCGGCGACAGGGAGCGCAACGCTGCCATGGAGCGTCTCGGCAATCATTTCGCTGATGGCTACTTGGATGTCGATGAGTTCTCCAAACGCGCCGAAAGTGCTGCTTCCGCTAAAACTCGGGCAGAACTGCAAACTCTCTTCGCGGACCTGCCCGCTGAGGTCTCCCCCGAGAGTTCACAGGGCACCCCGGCTAATCCGCAGCATCAAAGTGTCGATCAAGAGCTGCAAAACCTGATGAAAAAGGGCCGCCAGCTCAACATTGTTGATTCTGCTGCAGGCGTTATCGTATGTGTCACTATCGTTCTGATGTTTTTCACCAATATCGATAACGCGTGGCTCGGCTTCATCGTCGCTGCGGCCGTTGCCCTTATCGGGCGCGCCGCCTTGAACATCAATGATGACGAAGAAGAGCTCCTCAACGAAATCAACGAAGAGGAATCCAAGCGTCGCACGGAACGCCTACGCCTGGCAGCTCAGAAGCGCCGTGAGATTCAGGAGGGCCAGCAGTAACGGTCGCCGTTTCGCTCTCTTCTAGGGCAACTCGCTGTCGCCCCAGCGACGCACATCCCACGCGCGCGGTTCAATGCCAGCACGCTTGCCGACGGCCGCTGCGTTCGGAACCAGCTCAATTCGCTCGGTATTGGCAATGCGGTGTCGCAGTGCGTATTCCGGATCCACCCCGGTCAGATACTGCCCAATCAGACGAATAGCCGCGCCATGGCTGACAATGACGACATCCTTGTTGCCGCCCTCCTTCGACTCCTTGGATTCATCACCTGTCGCTCCAGCCTGCTCCAGCAGCTGCTGTAGCGTCGGCAGGTAGCGATTCAGCACGTCAGCACCGGATTCACCGCCGGGAAGGCGGTACTCCAGCTCCCCATTGAGCCACTGGTAGAAGGCGCGCATGTACTCCATGTGCGCATCGCGATCATTGCGCCCCTCCAGGTCACCGGCCTGAACCTCGTGGAGGCCACCCTCATGACGGATGCGAACAGAAGTCTCTCCCAGGTGGTGCAAACTCGCGACCGCGCCTGCACCAGTCTGGCGGGCACGCAGGGCATGGGATGTGACGATGTCACCGATTCTGTGGACGTCGGGAAGCAAAAGGCGTCCTAGACTGCGCGCCTGCCTCACACCGAGGTCGGTGAGCGGTGCGCCCGGCAATGCGGTATCCAGGCGGCGGTTGATATTCCCTGTGGTCTGCCCGTGGCGGATGAAAATGATGCGCTGGGAATCAACCGGCATGACAGATTCAGGGCGGTCTGGGCGGTCATCGAGGAAAGGCAGCTGTCCAACTGGATTTTCGGGCGCGGCGGGTGTCATGTTTTACCTTCGTCCTTCCTTAAGCGCGTCGACCCACTCAATTGACTGGGAAATATCCGGTGGCGGTGTCATAATGCTGCGGCGACCGCCCTCAGCGACCGGCCAAGACCCCAGATAGCGCAGGTCTTCGGCGTATTCGTGCAGTGCCGCGAGAGCTGCGGCAACCTGTGCATCATCAACGTGGCCGTTGCAGTCGATGTAGAAGCGGTAGAGGCCCAATAGCTCGCGTGTCGGCCGTGACTCGATGCGGGTAAGGTTGATCTGTCGCACTGCGAACTCGTTCATGGCGCGCATCAATGTGCCAGGCTGGTTCGGCAGCGTGAAGGAGACCGAGGTGCGGTCGGCGCCGGTGCGCCGCGTCGGCACGCCGGGGCGCCCCACCAGCAGGAAACGGGTGCGGGCACCGCGCACGTCGGCGACCTCCGTGGCCAGCGCCTCCAACCCGAGCAGTTCACCCGCGCGGGCAGGGGCAGCGCAAGCGTCGTGGGTGCCCTCGGCGACCTGGTGAGCCGCCGCCGCATTGGAGCTGGCCTGGTGAACTTCCACGCCCTGAAGGTTGGCGTCCACCCACTGTTTGACCTGCGGATACGCCACAGGATGTGTCGTAAAAGTACGCACCTGTTCCGCCGTCGTACCGGGACGGACCAGGATAGAGAACACCACCCCGACCTCGGTTTCGCGAAAAACCTGCAGCTCTGGCCCAGCGGCCAGGGCATCAAAAGTTGGTGTGACGGGACCGTCCACGCTGCTTTCGATAGCCACGCAGGCAAAGTCCGC
The DNA here is from genome assembly GCF_001055995.1 of Corynebacterium sp. 239_CJEI. Classification (NCBI taxonomy): domain Bacteria; kingdom Bacillati; phylum Actinomycetota; class Actinomycetes; order Mycobacteriales; family Corynebacteriaceae; genus Corynebacterium; species Corynebacterium sp. 239_CJEI. Next base: position 7,920 of record NZ_JVOW01000019.1, read on the forward strand.
TTCCCCTCGGCGCACGGCTCCAAGCGCAGCCGCGGGGCTATCCACCGGCACCGCATTGACCGCGGATTCCCCTGCCGGATCAATCTCGCCGGCACGCGCCATGTCCCACAGCGCCTGCTCGGTGAATGTGCCCGCAGGACCCAAATAAGTAACCGTCGTCATAAGCTCAGATTAGAGGGCTTCTACACTTATTGCATGACCTCTTCTTCCGAGATGCCCGCCCGCGCCCTCACTGAAGCCGTGCGCAGTGGCGCAATCTCGGTATCGGAAATCGTTTCGGAATTCGCCACGCTTGCCGACGACGCCGCGACCAATCCCGCTCGTTTCGGTATTGCCACGTCCTTGGCCGAGCACGCTGTCGACCGCGCGCGCAGCCTCACTGCCGGATCCGAACCCGCCCGGCGCGCTAGCCACGGTCTCCGGCGTGACCTCCTGGGTCTGCCAGTGGCAATCAAGGACCTATTCACCATCGCTGGGGTCGAATGCACGATGGGCTCGACCAACTTGGCTTTCACCGCCACCGAAACTTCGGACCCCGTGGCGAAACTGCTGGCTCGTGGCGCGGTCCTCACGGCGACGACACACACCTCCGAGGTCGGGATGACGGCCTACACCGAGCCGATTGGTTACACGGCCCCGGAAAACCCCTACTTCGCCACGCCCAATCAGCTGTCCAATCAGCCGGATACCACGCCACGCACTCCCGGCGGTTCCTCGGGCGGCAGCGCGGTTGCTGTCGCAACTGGTGTCGTTCCCGCAGCTCTGGGCTCTGACGGCGGCGGTTCTATCCGTGTGCCCGCCGCCTGCTGTGGCCTCGTTGGGTTGAAGCCAGCACATGATATTGCGGGTGGAAATCTCTCCACGCCTGCCTTCCTCACTCGCACAGTCGATGACGCAGCACTGCTGGCCGGGGTGCCACTTTCCTCAACCCCGCATGTTTTCCGACGTTCCCAGCGTCCCCTTCGCATCGGTGTCACTGTCAGCCCTTTTCATGCTGAGGTGGACGTCGATAAGCGCTGGGCAAACGGTGCGTGGGCGGCGGCTGACCGTCTTGCCGACGCCGGGTACGACGTGGTGGAAGTGCCCAGCCCCTACGATCCGGCAGGTCCGGACGTGTTCGAGATTTTTCGACGGACCATCACGCGAATGGCCACGAAATTGCCGCGCGCGGACTACTCCGAGATTGTGCAGTGGATTCGAGCCTGTGGCCAGGAGATTTCCGCAGCGGAGGCGACGGCGACACATCAGCAGCGGATGGCTCTGCCCGGCGCGATTCGGTCGCGTTGGGAAGTCGATGCGGTGATTACGCCAACGCTGGCGTTTGATCCGCCGCGTATTGGGCATTTCTCTGCGTTGGCGCCGTCGGAGGACTTTGACGAGCAAACCCGGTGGACACCGTGGTTGTCGCTGTGGAATCTGACTGGGTGGGCGAGTGTGTCGGTGCCGATTGCTGTGCCGGGTACGAGCGGTGCCAGCGCCAACACAGTGCACCCCGCCACCAGCGTCAATATCGGTGCGGTGCGCTGCGGCGAGGCAGAGCTACTGGAGATGGCTAGCGTGCTGGAGGCTGCTAACGCCAACTAGCGCACGTACTTCGCCGCCATTGCCGCCGCCTGTCCGGCGTATCCGCCACCAAAAAGCACCGCGTGCATGAGCACGGCGTAGAGCTGATGGAGTTCGCAGCTCTCGGCGAAATCCGGCAGGGGATGTACGGATTCGTAGCCACGCAAGATCTCGTTGAAGTGCGTTGCCCCGAATAGCGCCAGCAGTGCCAGATCTTCCTCGCGGGCTCCGCCGTGCGCTGCGGGGTCAATCAAAATCGCGCCGTCTGCATCCCACATGAGGTTTCCCCACCACAGGTCACCGTGGACACGCGCAGCGTCTGGCTCGTTGTCGAAATCTCCAGCCAAGAGTCGCTCAATGAGCTGGTCAAAGATGTCTAGCTGACGGTTATTGTAGGAGCTTTCCAACTTTCCCAGCGCTGGCAGCAGACGCCCTTTGGCCCAGTATTCACCGAAGTTCTCCCGTGGAGTCAGGTCCATCTGCAGTGGCTGATCCAGTGGACCGAAGTAACCGTGCCCCTCCCACCCATCGGGGCCGGCACCCCAGCCAGCAGCGCCCAGATTGTGGGTAATGGCCAACGATTTTCCGAACTCGTACGCTGCCTGCGGAGTCGGCACCGTCGACTCAATTCGACGCAATTTCAGCGCATGCCCGCTCACGCCCAGCACCTCCACTACGCGCGCACCGCCGTCAGCTTCACCCTCGCGCAGCCAACCCAGCCCCGCCGCCTCACAGGCGAAGAAGTCCCGCGGGACACCATGTCGGCTCTTGACATAAACATCCGACTCGTTGACTGCACGTTCGTTGTTCTGGTTCATTGCGGACATATTTCCAGCATATTCTTCTTCGTTCCCAACCCCTTTCAGCACGTCGCATGCAGGGTAACGCCAGCGCTACCAAGACTTGTATTGCTGTCTCGGTTCTCTTAGTCCGCTGTCGTTGCCTATTCTTTATTGGTATGGAAGGCAACTTCGACGACTCGCGCATTGCCCGCGACCGATACGGTAGGCCGCTTAAAGATCGCTATGGCCGCCCCATCTACCGCCGTGTGGACGAGGCGTCGCCGAAGCATGCCCGCCCCCGTGAGGCCGATTCGCGTGGCGCTTCACGACGCCCCATCCCGCCCCGTTCCGACCGCCCATCTAGGGCAGGGGCAGCCCGCCCAGCGCCTATGCCTCCGCGCAGGTCTAGGCCGCAACCGGAACGTCGGCAGGCGCCACTGAACGAAACGCGCATTGAGTCCCGTCCACCGGTGAACCGGGCCGGTAGCGGACGCGCTGGCAGCGATCCGCGGTTTCCCCCGCCCGGATATAACCCGGATGCGGATTTCCAATCTTCCTCGCACGGCTCGTCACAGGACTACTACAGTGCCCCACAAGCAGCGAGTTCTGGCCGTGGTGGACGCCGTGGCAGTCGTGGCGGCGCCGGCGTCAGGTCTGGGTTCCGCATGCCACGCTTGCGACTGCCACGCTTGCGCTTTAAATCCATCATCCTGCTTCTCGTCATCTTCCTTGTCGTCACAATGGCACTTGTCGACATCCGCCTGACCAGGGTCGATGCGTTCTCCGGTCTGGCAGATCGCCCTGCCAATACGATGTCCTCCAACTGGTTGCTTGTCGGTTCGGACTCTCGTACGGGCTTGTCAGAGGAAGATGCCGCCAAGCTGTCGACGGGCAGTGGTGATTTCGGCCAGCGCACCGACACCATCATGATTGCCCACATTCCGGTGCTCGGTAAGCCGAAGTTGGTCAGTATCCCGCGTGACTCCTTCGTGGATATCCCGGGCAATGACAAGAACAAGATCAATGCGGCATTCGCATTTGGTGGCCCCCAGCTACTCATCGACACTGTAGAGAAAAACACTGGAATTCACATCGACCACTACGCCGAAATTGGCTTTGGCGGTTTCGCCGGTGTCGTCGACGCTGTCGGTGGTATCGAGATGTGCCCTGAAGAAGCCATCGACGATCCGCTGGCAGGCCTGAATATCCAGGCCGGTTGCCAGAAATTCGACGGCGCGGGCGCCCTGGGTTACGTGCGCACGCGTGCTACCGCCCAGGGAGACTTGGACCGCGTAGAGCGGCAGCGTGAATTCATGAGTGCGCTGATGGGACGGCTGAAATCACCTGCGGTATGGCTCAACCCCTACCGCTGGATTCGCCTGGCCAATGCTGGCACTAAGGCCGTGTTCGTCGGCGATGGTGACCATGTCTGGCATCTGACCTGGCTGATGTTGCGCATGCTCTTCGGTTCCGATTCCCTTACCGTGCCTACCTCAGGCGCCATGGATACCGGTTATGCGGGCAATGTGCTGCTCTGGGACGAAGTCGAAGCGCCAGCACTTTTTGCGGAGCTGAGATAGCCAAGAGGGCAGCTAAAACAGCTTCGGATAGCTTTCGAGACAACTAACGCGTGTGACTTAGCATTTTGCTGAGCCACACGCGTTAGTTCTTAAACCAGCTACGCCTAGTTCCGAATGGTCACCTGACGGGACACGATGGTCTCACGGGACTTGCGCTCTTCGGCGGTCAGCGGCTCTTCGCTGGCCAGCGCCTCAGCGATACGCTTGTCGGCCTCTTCCACGGCAGCAATCCAGTGGTCGTGCGGCTTGGTGTTATCCAGGTCCCAGACCGGCACCAGCAGGCCATCGGTGCGGAAGACACCAGCGAACTTAGTGCCCTCTCCCAGCGAAAGGTTGTCCGCAGCGTGCACGCGTGCCAAGGCGTCCAGCAGTGGCTTCTCATCTTCACGGCGCACCCAGCGGATGTGAGCGCGCTCGCCCGGATCAATCCACCACACAGCGCCAGCGACCTTCGCATCCAGGCGGTACGACGGGAGAATCGCGTCGTTAGCCACGGCCAGGTTCTGCTCGATCATCGGGGTGCGTTCAATGCCCTTGGGAATCCACCACTCGAAGTCCTGGTGGACCTCCAGGTTGTCGAGATCCACGGCGGTCAGGACGTCGGTAAGCGGTGCGGCCTCGCCGTCAGTGGCGGAGGAGAGCTGCTGGCCCGGCTCTGCGTCACGGGCCCATGCCAGCGCACGGGAGAGATCCGCAGCGCCGTCATTGGTGCGCGCCTGCGTCTGCAGCGCGACGAAAGCCTCATTGCCCTGGTCAGCGGCACGCGTCAGGGCAGCAACGCCGCCTGGCAGCACGGTGCAGAGCTTGATGTCACGCTCGGCGTCAGCGACCGTGACCGGAATGACCACAGCCGGAGCGAACTCGCGGACAGCCACGATGTCAGCCTCTTCGTCGAAGTCCTTGAACGGACGCGGATTACCCAGCAGCGCTGCACGCTCAGCAGCGCGGGCTGCCAGCTTCGCCTGACGACGGCTCATGCCCTCCGGGGCCTGATTATTCTTCTTACGAGATTTCTTTCCCACAAGGCCACAGAATACCTATTCGCTCTCCGTAATTCGCGACTGCCTGGGCTACTTATAAAAATCGTCGACGAATTCGCTCGCCGTTCCTTCGAAAAGCTGCTTGTCGACGGCCATTGCGCCCGCCTCCCCTTGTTCATCGGTAGCTTCGCTGGGGATGAAGCCCTTGGACCAGAAACCGGGCTGGGTGCGTTCGCGACCGGATCCAACGGGAATGTTGCGATGCACTTCCTCGGGAGCCAACACGTAGCCGAGTAGCCGCGCAGTAAGGGCAGTCGTCACACAAGCTAGAACGGTGATGATTCCGGCCTGGAAGTATGTCCGGGACACGTCGGCTGCGATAAACCAACCCGTTGCAAGTGGCCACAAAACGCAGGCCAGGTACCAGATAAAGCGACCTGGCCCCATTACGGCAGTGACTCCTGTTTCAGCCAACGCGACCACGGGCCCCGTGATGTTGCGCACTGGCCACATGTGCATCGTGCGCACATCCGTTGCCGTGCGCGACAGCAGTGGGCGGGCATACGTTGCGCGGTCACGCAGCACCTGGAGGGTCTTGTAGACCGAAAAACCCAGCCCAATGAGGGAAACCATTCCGCAGAGACCGAAAGCCCATGCTCCCAGTTCGCCGAGGAGGGAAACCACCAGATCCTGACCTGGACTCAGAATGCTCATCCAGATGAATACGGTAAATGCGGCGAATACTCCAGCGCCGCTCATTGCCCATCGAAAGACACTGTCCGCACGCTTGCGAACAATCTCATCGGCCTTCCAGCACGGCGTCGCACCTGTGATGGCCGAATCCGAGACAGTCGGCTGCCAGCTCTGCTGCGGTGGCAGCACCACCTGAGGTGGGGACTGCTGTGGCTGCTGTTTTGGAGACTGCGGCGGCACAGCCCACCCCGCGTTTTCTGCCTGTTCATTAGACATTTTCCGCAGGGCTCCTCTCGTACGCGCGGCCGGCTTCTTCCGCAGTCTTTTCTCCCACGGTGTTTTTAAGTGCGCTCCCCCTAACCTACCTAAACTAGCCCGGCCCCTACCCCAGCCACTAGTCCGACCAGCTGCGAATCTTCCGCAGCATGATGCGGCTCTTACGCTGCGAACGTCCCATCTTCCGGGCCAGGTTGTTCAAAATGGCGATGGCCTCGGTAATGTGCGGCCCCTTGTTCAGCATCACGCACTCGGCACGCAGGGCGAAGGCCGCATCGGTAATCTCCGCGCGGGACGGCAGGCCGGCCTTGGCCATGTTCTCCAGCACCTGAGTACCCAGAATGGTCGGCACACCGGCTGCCTGCGCCAGCGTCAGAATCTGGCCTGGGACCTCACCCATACGGTCGAAGCCCAGCTCCACAGCCAGGTCACCACGAGCAATCATCAGACCGGACTTGGCGCGCTTCATGCTGGCGATGATGATTCCCGGCAGATTCTGGAATGCCGGAATAGTCTCAATCTTCAGCACAACACCCAGGTTCCGAGCCTTCGACGCCAGGTCCTCGCGGCCCGCAGCCTCATGTTCCGCCGCAATCTCATCGAGCACCTTGTAAACGTACTCAGCATCCCCCTGCGTGCGAATAAAGCTCACCGCAGCAATATCCGCATGCTCCACCACAAAGCGCAGGTGCTCAATGTCTTCGTCGGTAAGCGAATTGAGTGGCAGGTCGGTGTTCGGCAGATTGATGCCCTTATGCGCCGCCAGCGGCTGACCATTCGGCTTCGTACGCAGGACACGCAGCCGGGCATCGACGTGACTATCTTCGCTTGACGACGTCTCGGAGACCTCAACCACCTCAGCGCCGAGCGCACCGTCGTCGAAAAGCACCGGATTGCCCGGCTTCAGAGCCGCCACGGCAGACGGCAGCGAACAGGAGACGCGTGGAATTTCATCGTCAGTGCGTGGAATGGTGGTGATTTCCTCGCGGCTGGTGAGAATAAACTCATCACCGGTGTGGAAGCGCAGCTTTTGCACGGTCGGTGGCACGCCACCAGCGCGCGTGACCTCGTAGTTGCTGCGCAGGTGTGTTCCCTCGGCAATCCAGGCGTTCTTTTCGCCCTCGGCGAGGACAGCCTCGACCTCGCCCTCGGAGTCGGTGTCGATGCGCACAACAGTGAAGTGACGCTTCGCCGAGCGGGAGTCATGCAGCGTAATGACATCGTCAAGCTGCAGCTGTTCCAACCACCCCTGATCTGCTTCCAACGGCAGTGCGGGACGCCCCGGCAAATCGCTCGGAGCTGGCTTGGGGTGCTCATCCAGTCGCGGAGTCAGCCAAATCTTGGACTTGGAGATGACCGTGCCAGCGTCGTCACGCACAACACGGGCGCGCCCCACACGCGGCCCCGGTTCGATATCGCCCGTGCGCAGCTTCGGACCAGCCAGATCCATGGACACGAAGATGCGGCGACCGGCCTTCTCAGCTGCAGCATTGACGTTGTCAATCATGCGGCTCCACTGCTCAGGTCCGTCGTGGGCGCAGTTGATGCGAGCGAGATCCATGCCAGCGGCAGCGAAGCTCTCCACCAACTCTGCATCGTCGGCGGCCTCGGCGGGCAGGGTCACCATAATGTGCGAAGTGACATCCGCGCGCTCCTGACCGAACAGCTCGGTGGCGTTGTTATCCAGGGCAATATCCGCGCGCTCATCGTCGGCAATAATGCGGGCGACATCGATGTCTGAGGTGCGCCCCGCCAGCGCCAACAGCGCGTTGAGAGCGAGCTCAAGGCGCCCCCGGGTGAAAGTCTCCACCGTGGTCAGACTGGTCACGCCGAGGTCGTGCAAGCTGTTTTGCAGCTCACGGATGTCAATTGTGCGCAGGTGTGCGTAGTGCAGCAGGTTTTCCGCGTGCCGACGGCGCTCTTCCGGCACCTCTGCGAGCAGTGCAGAAGCCTCCACCGAGACGTCGTCCAACTCTGTGATCAGATCAGTGACCTTGCTGATGAGGTCATCCAGACGCGGTACGGCCGCGCCGCTTTCAGTGTTGTCAGTTGCTGTGTCTTGAGGGCTCTGCGCTGCCATAGAGAAGGCACTCCTGTGTTGAAGACGAAGCGTTGGCCAGAGTCGGCCACGCGGGCCAATAGAAGGTGGGCATTCTCATTCTCAAATGAGACGGCCGAAAGCGCATGTCGAGAAGACATCTACTCTCGCTACCAGCAGTTACTTCCAGAATGGATCCTGCACATCTCGGAGCGTCTGAATGGACTTGTCCAGCTGCTTCTTTTCGTATTCGTCCAGCTCAAGCTCGATAACGCGGCGAATTCCTCGACGGTTCACAATGGCTGGTGTTCCGATGAACACGTCCTCATGACCGTATTCACCTTGCAAGTATGCGGAGACCGGCAGAGCTACCTCTTGGTTCTGGAAAATGGCGCGCGTAATGCGGGCCAGCCCCATACCGATTCCGTAGGAAGTGGAGCCCTTGGCATCGATAATCTCGTAGGCGGCATCACGGGTTCGGATGAAGATGTCCTCCAGCTCGTCGTGAAGCGCGGGGTCGGCGGCGAGGCGCTTGGACAGACTGACGCCTGCAACGTTGGCGCTGGACAACACCGGCAGCTCGGAGTCGCCGTGTTCACCAATGATGTATGCGTGCACGCTCATCGGGGAAACATCGTAGTATTCACCCAGCATGTAACGGAAACGTGCGGTGTCCAGGATGGTGCCGGAGCCGAAGACACGGTTGTGTGGCAGCCCGGAGTACTTCCACGCGGCGTATGTGAGTACGTCGACGGGGTTGGAGGCGATCAGTAGGAGCCCATCAAAACCGCTGGCCATGACGGAATCGACGATGGACTTCATAATTTTCATGTTCTTGTCCACCAGCTGTAGGCGAGTCTCGCCGGGCTTTTGTGCTGCGCCTGCACAGATGACTACCAGCGCGGCATCGTCACAGTCGGCGTACGTGCCCTGAGTGACTTTGGTGCGCGACGACGCCCACACGACGCCATGGTTTAAGTCCATGACGTTGCCCATCGTCTTCTTTTCGTCGATGTCAATGATTGCCAAATGGTCGACAGTGCCTTGGTTGACCAGTGAGTACGCATATGCCACGCCGACGTCGCCAGCGCCGATCAGCACGACCTTATTTCCTGTGGATAGCTTCATAGCCCTCGGATCCTTCTCAACCGATTCGGAAAACGTTGCGACACCCCACAGGCTACGCTTTGTGCGGAAAACTGGCGCGAGATGAATAAACCCCGTGGAAAAAATTTTGCCATGATGGGAGTTATGGGATTCCTGCGTCGCGCATTTACTTCGATTGCGCCCTCGATTGCGTCTACGGGCAACACACCTGTAGCTCAGCCAATCGAAACCACCAGGACAGTGCGAGCTGCACGAGCAGCGCGAACGGGAATTACAGGAGTCGCTGGCACAGCTGGCATGGCCAAAGCGCTGGGCGCAGTCGGCACCGGCAGTCTGATGGCGACCAAAGTCTTTCGCGAACGTCTCCTAGGTACCGGCCCTGGCACTAACCGCAGCGCACTGCGAGCGGGCATTCCCTCCAACCCCGGTCTAATTGGTGCAGAAATTGCGTCATGGGCTGCCTTTAGCCCCTCGCTGATGCCGCGTACTCGGATCGCCACCGTTACTGTGACCTTCCTGGCACAGCTGGCGGGCCATGTCACCGGGGTGGCTATCGGCTATGGCTACAACACGACGATGCGGCGTCTGGCCAGCACTCCGCTCAGCCGCTTTGCGCCGGCACCTCGACACGAGCGCGCACTGGCCGTGACCTGGCATGTTGCCACCACGGCCACCACCGCGGCGCTGTGGCTGCGCTCCATTTCCCAGCAGCGCGAAATTGGCCGCCTGGTGGGCAAGGATGAGCAGGAATCCGCACGCAGCCAGTTCGCCTCCACAATGATTGCCAGTGGTCTCTACCTGACCACTCGGGGGCTCTCCGCGCTGGCCAATCGCGGCTATGACTTACTGCGGGACAACCTCCGCCCCTGGCTGCCGCGCGGTCTCGCCCCGGTTCTCAGCGGTGCCATCGTCGGTGGTGCCGTGGCCGCCAGCATTGATCGACTGCTTATCCGTCGGACTTTGGAGTCCATCGCCAAGAAGTCCCGATACCTGAATACCCTGGTAGTTCCAGGCCGCATGCAGCCCTGGGAGCCGGAACGTTCCGGGAGTCCATGGTCTTTGGAGCCGTGGTACGCACTCGGCGCCGAGGGGCGCGTCTTCGTCGCCGAAGGCCCCCGTGCCCGAGATTTGGCGGTGGTCACTGGCAAGCCGCTCTCCGAACTGCAGGAACCCATCCGCATTTATGCGGGCAAGGTGCCAGGTCGTTCTCTGCGGGAACAGGCGGAGCTCATCATCCGCGAGATGCACCGCACCGGCGCGTTTCGGCGCGATCATCTGGTTGTCTTCACCACCACCGGCACCGGTTGGGTGCCACCGTGGTCGGCGCAGGCTGCAGAGTTCTTGACCCTTGGCAACTGCGCCACTGTCGCTCTGCAGTACTCTGACCTCCCCTCCCCAGTGGCATGGCTAACGGACCACGAAACCCCAATCGCGGCTGGCCACACCCTTATCCATCGGGTGTTGCAGGAAGTCGACAAGATGCCGGAGAACGACCGGCCAAAGGTCTACGTCGCCGGTGAATCCCTCGGCGGGTTTGGCGGTCTCGGCGCATTCGAGAATTCCGCTGACATGCTCGCACGCGTCGACGGTGCTGTCTGGACGGGCGCACCACAGTTCTCCGCGATGTGGAAAGAGCTGACGCACCGTCGGACAAAGGGGTCTCCGGAAATCGCTCCAGTCATCGACGAGGGGCGAAACATCCGCTTCGCTACGCGCCCCGACGAGCTGTACCACTCCTTCTATGGCACCAAGTTCGGGCCGTGGGAATTCCCGCGCGTCGCATTCCTGCAGCATGCCTCTGACCCCATCGTTTGGTGGGATTACCCACTGGCCTGGCGCCGCCCCGACTGGCTTGCAGAGCGCGTCGGCCGCGATGTTCTCCCCTCCATGCGCTGGCATCCGTTCGTCACCTTCTGGCAGGTGCTTATCGACGGCCTCGCCTCCGTCACCGTCCCCGGTGGTCACGGCCACCGGTACGAGGAAGAAATGTTGCCAACGTGGGCTTCCATCCTCGACATTCCGCTTGACGACGACCTGGGTGGCGCAGCCGGAATGCGCTTCAAGCGCGTGAGTAAGTGGATTCGCCGCACTCAGCCGCCGCGTTCATAAACTTGTGACAGATATCCCTGAACAGCATTTTTTATGAATTTCGCATTAATTGTATTGCTTAAATGGTTGCGCATCCACTCATCTTGAGTACCATCGACGGCACAACCTAAAAACGTGTTGAGGAGGAATTTTCCTAATGACTAAGTACGAACTTCCTGCGCTGGATTACGCTTACGACGCTCTGGAGCCGCACATCTCCGGCGAGATTATGGAGCTGCACCACAGCAAGCACCACGCTAATTACGTCAACGGCGCCAACGCTGCTCTGGAGAAGCTCGCTGCTGCTCGCGAGTCCGGCGACTTCGCAGCTGTTACCGGCCTGTCCAAGGACCTGGCCTTTAACCTGGGTGGCCACACCAACCACTCCCTGTTCTGGAAGCTGCTGTCCCCGAACGGTGGCGGCCAGCCGACCGGTGAGCTGGCTGAGGCTATCGAGCGCGACTTCGGCTCTTTCGAGAAGTTCCAGGCTCACTTCAACGCTGCTGCTCTGGGCCTGCAGGGCTCCGGCTGGGCTGTTCTGGGTTACGACACCATTGCAGAGCGCCTGGTTATTGAGCAGATGACGGATCAGCAGGGCAACCTGTCCATCAACCTGAAGCCGGTTCTGCTGCTGGATATGTGGGAGCACGCTTTCTACCTGCAGTACAAGAACGTCAAGGCTGACTACGTCAAGGCTGTCTGGAACGTCTTCAACTGGGATTACGCTGCAGAGCTGTTCGCAGCTGCCAAGTAATTTCAGCTAACAGCGCGCGGCTTTTTACGCGTCCCTGCCGCGCGCTAAAGATGGCTTACCGGCTCGCTGACGGGGCTTACCCTCAGCGGGTCGGTTTTTTATGTCTTGTTTGAGACCACTTTTGGTATTTCCCGGGCGGCACACGTAGCCGTCGTTTAGCGTTAGTGCCCATGAACACCAGCAACAATGTCAACGTCGCCTATGAACACCTCGCCGTAGCTGATTCAGAGGCGGCGAAAATCGCTGTCGTCAGTTTGGACCGTGGAGACAAACTCAACGGTCTAACACTTGAGATGCTGACCGAGCTGTCCGCCGTCGCCCGGAAACTGGCAGCTGACCGTGATCTGCGTGGCGTAATCCTACGTGGCGAGGGCAAATCGTTTTGCGCTGGACTCGATTTCGCCTCGGCATTTAAGAAGCCCTCGCGCATTCTGCGCTCATTCGTCCCCGATATCCACGGCACGAACCTGTTCCAGCGCGCCTGCTGGGACTGGCGACGCCTGCCGGTGCCGGTCATTGCGGCGGTGCATGGGCACTGCTACGGCGGTGGTCTACAGATTGCACTAGGTGCTGATTTTCGCATTACTACGAGCGATGCCAAGTGGTCAATCCTCGAAGCGAAGTGGGGACTGATTCCGGATATGTCCGGTATGCGAACCATCCTCGATGAGGTCAGCGCCGATACTGCACGTTGGCTGACCATGTCTGGCGAAGAACTCAACGGCAAGGAAGCAACTGAGATCGGTCTGGCGACGTGGGCCGTGGACACGGAAGACGCTGCACTTGAGCTGTCCAAGGAGAAGTTGGCACAGCTGGCGACACGCTCGCCGGATCAGCTGGCGGCGACGAAGCGGCTTTTCCGCGATGTGCACCGCTCCCCTCGCTCAACATTCCGCGCCGAGCGCACACAGCAGTTGCTGCTGTTAGCCCGCAAGAACACGGTCATTATTCGCAATGCTGCGATGAAGAAGGTCTCACCTAAGTTCGCCCGGCGCGGCATGTGGGCGCGTGGTTAGCGCGCTAAGGAACCGGCAGGTCATCCCCATGCGGCAGGTCCGCGGCCGCGCGCTGTGAATCCAGCCAGTCGCGGACGTGGGCTACCGATCGGCAGTCATCGCCGTTGTAGCGCAGCAGCATGGCGCGAGCCTCGGCTTGCGTGAGTTTTTCAAAGGACTGTTCCGCGACAAAGTCGAGGTCAGTGGCCGTCGCAATGCGATACAAATCCAGCGATGCCTCGCCGTCAACATCGGCGTCGCGCCAGTGGAAGCCCGACCACGGGGCCACGACTTTAAGCCCCATGCCGACGGTGGAGAGGATCTGGCGACGGGCGACCTTCAGCATGTCCACCCAGTCCTCCGAGGCAATGAACTTGTCTACTTCTTCGCGGGTCGGCACCCGCACAATCTTTGTCGGGCCAGCTGCCTCGGAACTGGAACCAGCCGCATCGCCTGTAGCCAGCTCCGCCGAATCTGCGGGCACCACAAATTCCTGGCCGCCGAACCGGGTGGCGCTCTGACGCAGCCAATAGTTCTCACCCTCTGCCGCCCAGCAATAGGCGCGGAAGGTCTTGCCTTGTTCATGCGCCGCATTTCGACGACGCATCAGGTAATCCCAGAAAATCGCAAAGTTCCTGGCCTCTGCCGTGCCACCGAGCCCTTCTGGCCCCGGTGGCTCCCAGGTGATAAACCCGCGGTAGTCCTCCCCAGGCACCCACGTTCCCCACAGGTAGGCGCCATCGTTGGGGTACGCCTCCATATCGATATCCATCTCAATATCGCCACGCGGGGCCGATGTCTTAGCGGCTACCCGGAGCGCGTCGACGTCGGCAAGCCGCGCCCTCGCCATCCACACCTGCTCCTTGCTGACGTGCGGAGTGTTGGTACTGGCCTGCGCCAGTGCCATGACTGTGTCGATGCCCACACTGCGCAACCGCATGGACTTATCCCCAGGTAGGAGGAGGGAAATATCGTCACTTGCGGTCAGCTCATCCAAGCAAAGGTCGTGGTGACGGCAGGTTCGGCACTCCCGGATGCGCCGTGGCGCCAGCGGCCAGGTGCCTGGCGTAAACCGTGACGGTCGCCCCTGAGTGGCAGCGACGGCATCACGCGCGTCCCGCAACGCCATCCGGTACGAGGCCACGCGCGAACCTTCATCGGCAATGACAATATGCCGTGTATCCAGGTTCATCCCGGTGGCACTAATCGCCCCCACCAGACCACAGGACACGCCCAGGCGGTGCAGTATCGCCGCTGCCTGCCCAAGCTTCACAGCATCGGGTCCGTAATGCCGTAGCTTCCACTCGTCCGTGACAACCATCGCCTGACGCAGGGTCCGCCCCATCACGCCAGCACGCCCGAGCCGATCAACGCCCAGCAGTCGCACCTGCATCGCCGCCGCACGCGCCGCATTGCTTGACGACGGCTTACGCCGCCGGCCCGGTTTGCGCGCAGAAAGCAGGTGCCGTGTGACAACCAGGACCGGCATGTACGTCGGTGAGGTCGTCTGTGGTGAATCATCGACCTTGACCAGCAGATCGGGGTGGCAAATCTCGTCGATTCCCGAGTACACCCCACCGGGAATCGGACGCTCATGCATGAGCACGCCACCGGCGATGACGCTTTCTCCGCGGGCGATGGCCTCAAGGGTATCCAGGTGAGCGTCCGGCCCCGGGGCCACTGTGTACAGGCCGGGGATGGACGCGATGGACGTCGGCAAGCGGTGCTCATGATGAGAAGCAGGTTCGACTAGCCGCCCCTCGCGGAGGTCGAGGCTCAGCCGGTAGCGGCAGCCGATGAGGTCGCTCGCGTGGAGAAGCGGGCGCGAAACGGATGAATCAGTCACAATGAGAATTAGCGTATCGCCACTCGGTAGGAAGTTTCACGTTAAGCTTGGATAGCAAGAATCGTGATGCAGCCACTGCATCTGGCAAGCGCACTCCGGCGCGGTGGGGTTTACGGGTTTTCCGCCCCACTTTTCCGGAGGGACTATCTGCGAGCAACTAGGCGAAGGAAAAAATGAGCTTCTTGGGTGACATCCGTGAGCGTCGGCGCGAAACCGCCAAGCAGGTGAAGGCTGCCAAGGCGAAGGCTAAGGAAGAGGCTCGCCACGCAGCTCGACTTAATCGCAAGGCACATAAGGCTGAGGTCAAGGCCGCTAAGCGCGACCAGAAGCACCAGCACAAGCTGGAGCTGAAGGAGGCCGCTGGCCGCGTTCGTTCTGAGGAAAAGCTCGGTAAGAAGGAACTCAAGCTGGAAAGCCGTGCTCTGAAGCGCGCGGAGAAGATCCGCAAGGCAAGTGCCAAGGACGAGAAGAAGGCGCTGGCCGCCAAGCAGCGTCACCAGACCAAGATGGCCGAGAAGATCCTGCAACAGCAGCGCAGCCAGGGCTTCAACAAGGACAAGGCAAAGTCGTGGATCGGTGGCGCACGCCTGCTGGTACCGGTGCTGGTTCCGCTGGCCTACCGCGCCATCACTGCCATTCAGCGCCGTGAACACTCTTCGGCCGCGCAGAAGTTCGGTGTTTCCGCTAATGATGCCGCTCGTTACCAGGGGCACGGTGCGCCGCTGCTGGCCCGCATTGAGGCCACTCGTGGTTCACTGACAGAGCTGCGTAAGTCGGGTGTCAAGGGTACCGATGGTTTTATCAAGGACGCCAACTCGCGTCTGGATGTCATGACTGACGCCATTAACACTGCCGAGAAGATGACCCCGGAGCAGCGTCGTCGCGCACACCACTCCATTACCGCAGAGCTGGATTCTCTGGATCGCCAGATCATTTCGGAGCTGGGCGCGTAAACCTGGCCGCTTCGGGTTAAGGCCACTCGCCGAGATTCGTCGAACTAAGCGCGACTGTTGTTGAGCAGCAATAGTCGCGCTTTCGCTCTTAGTACCCCCGTATCGGGCTATTTTCTCCCTCCGATGGCGCTACGGACTGAGAACTACTGTAATGAGGGCTATGCCATCTTCAGATAAATCTCAGACTGCAGCCTCGGATCTGAACGGCGCAGTCTCGAACAGCGACGCAACAGCCCAAAAGCCATTCACCCCTACTCGTCGTGCCGTACTGCGTGCCGGCGCTACCGGTGCTGCTGCTGGTGCCATCGGCCTAGCGACCGCTACTAGTGCGGGGGCCAATCCTGAGTCGCAGTCCTCAGCTAATGCTGGCGGTTCTGGTGGTTTTCAGGTCTTCCAACACGGTGTGGCCTCTGGCGATCCACTGCCGGACTCCGTTCTTATCTGGACTCGTGTGACATCGCACCCTGGCGACACCGCAGGTGCAAACCAGGGCCGCCCTGTTGCACTGAAGTGGGAAGTCGCTTCTGATGAGGGCTTCGGCAACATCGTTGCCTCTGGTGCCCTGAACACCGACCCGGATGCTGACAACACCGTCAAGATCGATGTCAAGGGTCTCTCCGCTAATTCCTACTACTTCTACCGCTTTACCGTCACCGCTGGTAATCACGCGGGCCAGGTTTCCCCGATTGGCCAGACTCGCACTGCGCCGCCGGTGAACTCCTCGCCAGATCACCTGGGCATCGCGCTGACTTCCTGCGCTAACTGGGAAAGTGGCTTCTTCTCCGCTTACCGCGATATGGCGGAAAATGACCGCATCGACATCATCATGTGTGTCGGTGACTACATCTACGAGTACGAGGCCGGTGGCTACTCCGGCAAGGGCCCGGTTCGTGACCACAAGCCGGCTCACGAGATCATTTCTCTCGCTGACTACCGCCTGCGCTACGCCACCTACCGTACCGATGCGGACCTGCAGGAAGCTCACCGCGCAAAGCCGTGGATTGTGACCTGGGACGACCACGAGGTCGCCAACGATGATTGGCACAGTGGCGCTGAGAACCACGACCCGGAGACCGAAGGCGACTACATTGCCCGCCGCGACGCCGCTATCCAGGCGTACCTGGAGTGGCTGCCGGTTCGCGCGGTCCCGTTCTCCCAGGGCGGAAAGCTCTACCGCAGCTTCCGTTTCGGCGATCTCGCCGACCTGACCATGCTGGACCTGCGCACCTACCGTGACCAGCAGCTGAAGTTCATCCGCGCTGGCGAGACCGATGATGAGAACCGCTCCATGCTCGGCTCTGAGCAGTTCAATTACCTGCTCGGCCAGTGGCGTTCCTCGAGCGCAAAGTGGCGTGTCGTGGGCAACTCCGTCATGTTCACTCCGGTGCTGGTTCCGCCGCTGGATCCGGAGGCCACCCGCGCTGTCACCGAGCTGCTGAGCTTGCCTCAGGACGGCCTGCCGTACAACTTGGATCAGTGGGATGGCTACGCTGCTGAGCGTCGTAAGCTGATCAACATCATGGATAAGGAAGGCTACGACAACGTTGTCTTCCTCACCGGCGATATTCACTCCTCCTGGAACTGCAACGTACCGAAGGTCCCGGGCGAGTACCCGAGTGCCGGCATTGCCGCTATTGAGATTGTCTGTACTTCCGTCAGCGCCCCGAATATCGATGACATTGTGAAGCTGCCTCAGGACAACCCGATTTCCTTGGCTGCTACCGCTGGACTCAAGGCTGCGAACCCGTACGTCAACTACCTCGAGTTCGACCGCCACGGCTACACTGCCGTCTACTTCGGCCGCGAGGACGTTACCTCTGAGTACCGCCTTGTCGAGGTCAAGGAAGAACCGAACCAGCCGCTTTTCGTCGCCGCTACCTACCGCGGCAAGCCGGGTCAGGGCATGACCCAGGCTTAAGCGCCTTCTCGTCCTTTCGCTTTACGACGACTACCGAGAGCGCACCCCGCATTGCGCCCTCAGTGGCGTAGTTGCTGTTCACGACGGCCCTGCACAACATGCAGGGCCGTCTTTTTATTACCCCAAGTTCTTGTGCACAATTAATCGAATTATTAACAAACCATGTATTCAATATAAGTTGCACAATCGAGCTCAATTATCGTCAATAGACATTAAATTTCTTTGCACTTATACTGTGGGGGAAAGAAAAAAGGGCTCGATATTAATTTGAAGTTTCACCGTATTGAAGTTTCACTGTAAGCCTTCTTCATTATTACAAGTTCAGCACCAAGCTTAGGCAGGGATTCTATGGCACGCCGCGAACTAATTCAGTACATCGACGACCTCGATGGGACTCCGCTTGATTCCGCAGATCACCAAGTCGTTCGTTTCTCTTTCCGCGGTAAGAACTACATTCTCGACCTCTCTCAGGAAAATGCAGAGAAGTTCGAGCAGGTATTAGAATCGTATATTGCGAAAGCTTCCATTGATCACAGCACGGTTGTAGCTCCGCGTAAGCGCTCTTCCGCTAATCCCAATGCCGCTGAGGCCCGTGATCGCAATCGCAAGATTCGCCAGTGGGCACGAGAGAATGGCATGGATGTTGCAGACCGTGGTGCGCTGCCAAAGCACATTATTGAAAAGTACGAGAGCGCTAACTAGTTCTCACCCAGGTCCGTTTGCCTTCCACTGGGTTTCACCCAGCTTTACTATCTTTAAAACAGGGTCCCGCCACAGCGGGGCCCTGTTTTAAAGTTGGGGCAGGTAATTCGAGTCGCTAGGATAGCGGCTGGAATTGGCACACCGGCCTCATCCGGTTGTCTTACTTTTCTTATCCTTGACATGGAGGAGTCGGCCCGTGGTCATTTTGGAACCATTCGTTTGGCTGGTCTCGTTTGTCCTTAAGGCGTGGCACCTTTTACTGGCCTCAGTGTTTCACCTGCCGTCTTCTCTGTCCTGGACGCTTTCTCTCTTCCTGCTGGTGTTTACGGTGCGTGGCGCTTTAGCGTTTCTCGCGTTCCAGCAATTTATCTCGGCGCGCAAGACAGCCAACCTACGGCCGCAGCTTTTTATGCTCAAGGAGCGCTACCGCAGGAGCATCGAGCCGAACTCGCCACAATACGTAAACTTTGCCAGCAAGGAAATGCGCAAAGCAGAGGGGATTAAGACCTCCGTAATGCTGGCGCCCCTCTTCGTCCAGATTCCCGTGATTATGGGCCTTGTTCGCATGCTGAGGCACATGCTGCGGGCGTCTGAGGGGCCTGGGCTGCCTGCGTCTCATAATGTCGGATTCATCTCTAAGGATGAGATCTCCGACTTTCTGAGCGCGACATTCTTGGGACAGCCTCTACCCGCATATCTGCGCATGGACCCGGAGCAACTGCAAATCCTCGGGGGCAATCATGATTCGCTGTTAACTTTCTGCATTATCGGCATCGTGGCAGCGGCCTTTTTCACCGGTTTTAACTTGGTCGTTTCCTACCGCCGGTTGCAGCGCACTCTCGACTATTCCAATAGCGTCAGTGTATTCCTCAGCAAATTCATGCGCGTAATGCTTATCTACGCACCGCTGATGATCCTCTTCGCGGGTTTCTTTGGCCCAACACCTGTGGCTCTAATTGTCTACTGGGTCACCAATAACTTCTGGACACTGACCCAAAATATCATTCTCACCCGCTATGTGGAAAAGACCTACCCGCTCACGGACGATTTCCGAACTCTTCAAAACCACCAAAAGGGTGAATACGAATCGGAGCGGGAAGAAAAGAAGAAGTTAAAGCAGGCCAAGCGTCACTTTTATATCAAATCCGCATTCGCTCCGTGGAAGATAAAGCAGCATAAGAGCGAATATGCCGCTATTGAGAAGGAATCGCGGGACCGCCGTAAAGCAAAGCAGGAAGAAGAATATGCCCAGGCTTTGAAAATTGCGAAGGTTCGCTACATGGTGACCCAGATGCGGCCTGGTGCTCAGGACAATTTGCCATCCCTGACGCAGGATATGAAGATTTCCTCGGGTATAGTTCCGCCGCTTCCCGGCCTGGCTAAAGTGCGGGACGACATGAAACGACAAGCCGAGAAAGCGCAAAAAGCACAGAAACGGCCGAAGCCAATTCTGATTGCAAAGAACCTGGGAATGCTACTCGGCCAGAATACGAAGAATATGGTTAAGAAAGCCACCGGCTCAAAGGAGTCGGACTGGAAACGCTTCCGAGATTAGCCCGCGAGTAAAAAGGCAAGAACTACGACGCGTTAAAAAAGGGAATTAAGTATTTACGTGACCAGGTCACGGGCCAGGTCGCGCGCCATCTGCAGCGGGTTCAGGTCTTTGGACATCTTGGCACCCGCGAGGCCGCCGTCGAGGTAGAGCAACAGCATATTTGCGTGAGCAGACGGCATACTAGATTCATTTTCAGTCAGCAGCGTGTGTAGCTGTTGCCAAACCCAGGAACGGTGATCGGCTGCGGCCTGACGGATGTCCTGCTCCGACTCCGTTTCCGGCCGCGGATATTCACTAGCCGCATTCTGGAAGTGTGAACCACGGAAGTCGATTGCCGGCTGCTCCGCAATACACTGATCAAAGAACGCGAGAATCTTCTCCGCCGGGGTATCCAACGAGGCCACTCGCTGCTCCCAAGCCTCCCGCCATTTGGCGTCGAGGTCTTGCAGATATGCAATGACTAGCTTGTCCTTGGATCCAAACAACGAATACAGGCTGGCTTTGGCCACATCAGCTTCCCGCAGGATGCGGTCAATGCCGACAACGCGGATACCCTCTGTTGTAAACAGAGTTGTCGCTGATGCCAGGAGGCGCTCCCGCGGACTGGGGCGGTTACGACGGCGAGAGGAAGCGCGGCCGCCTTTTGCGCCCTTGCCCGTTGTCGCTTCTGCCACGGCAGTACCTCTCGTCCTTCCAAAGTCACACCCCGTTCTAACAGCTGCTTACTCGCAAACACCGGCATTAGCGCCATTGCTTTCAGAGCACTGAACAGGGCGTTCATAGTCTGTGATATTCCATTGTAGGCGTATCTGCGACTGTGATTTTGTAAAAGAACAAACTAGTCAGTCTTTCAGCCTCTAGTCCTACTTTAGCGTGCGATGATTGCCGCCCCCAACAGATGTCACGACAATCGCAGAACGCCAACGTCACGACAACCGCACAACAAAAAGGGCATCTCAATGTTGATGAGATGCCCCGCGCTCTAGCTCACTATCCAGTAGATAGCAGCGTTACGACGCTTCGTGCATAGTCGCGCTGTTTTGCTTGGCTTACTTGCGCTTTTGAACCAGGCCGACAATCCACAACAGGATCACGGCGCCGAGCAGACAGGTGAGGAAGCTGAAGAACTTTCCGCCACCGGCGACATCAACGCCGAACAGGGTGAGCAGCCAACCGCCCAAGAAACCACCGACGATACCAACGACGATATTCAGGACGACGCCCATCTGTTCATCGGTGTTCATGATCTTAGAGCCGATCCAGCCGGCAAGACCACCGATGATAATCCAGCTGATGAAGCCCATCGTGGGACTAAAGGAGGCAGCAAGAAGAATCTCGTTCATGATAGATATTCCTTTCCCGAAATCGTTCTGACTCAACTATAAGTCTTTCCGAAAACTCTTGCATACACTGCAAGCACTATCAGGCCATTTCGGCCACTGAGAAACTAGCGAGATAACAGTCGGATAGCCACAGGAAAACTCTTATAAAATCTGCACTTTCTGCATGAAAACAGGGTTTATGCAGACGAGAGGCCTCATTTGGATAAACCGAAGCCGGCCCCGACACCTGTCGGAAACCGGCTAGGTTCTACTTATAAATATTCGGTAACGGTTTCTACTCTCGGCGCTAACCGCGCCTCGACGACCGCCGCCGGCGTCTTTTCTCAGCCCCCTCGAAGGGCGCTTTAGGCGTCAGTCTCCGGGCGGACGACCATCATCGGGCAAGCAGCCGCCTGCAGGAGTGCACGCGAAGTGGAGCCGAGCAGCATGCCCTTGAAACCTCCGCGGCCGTGGCTGCCGACGACCAGCAGCTGCGAGCCTTCCGAGGCATCAGCCAGAGCACGAACCGGGCGGTCGCGGGTAACAACCTTCTTGATGGCCACTTCCGGGTACTTCTTAGCGTACTTCTCCAGACGGTGGCCGAGCAGAGCCTTCTGCTCCTCTTCCACAACCTGCCACTGGCTCTGAGCTGCAGAAAGGCCAGCCAGGGAAGCCTGTACCTGCATATCCATCCAGGTATGAACTGCAATCAGCTCGGCACCACGGGCATCGGCCTCACGGAATGCGTACTCCGTTGCCTTTTCGGAAATATCGGAGCCATCGACACCGACAACGACAGGACCGTACTTGGTCTCATCGGTGACCAGGTTGTCCTCGCGGACAACAACAACC
This sequence comes from Corynebacterium sp. 239_CJEI, assembly GCF_001055995.1. NCBI lineage: Bacteria > Bacillati > Actinomycetota > Actinomycetes > Mycobacteriales > Corynebacteriaceae > Corynebacterium > Corynebacterium sp. 239_CJEI. The sequence goes on from NZ_JVOW01000019.1 coordinate 29,924, forward strand.
GGGCACGATGCGTGGGAAACAACAGCGGCGGAAACCGAACCCATGACCATGCCAGAGAGCCCACCCAGACCGCGAGAGCCCATAACCACCATGGTTGCCTGCTCAGACAGGTCGAGCAGCATGTCAATCGGGCTGCCCTCTTCAATCTGGTGGCTGACATCTACTGACGGTGCGAAGTCGAGGGCAATCTTCTTGGCCTCGTTAATCTTCTCCAGGGTCTCGGCCTCAAGATCGTCGTAAAGCTCCTGCGGCGGAACCATGCCCTCTGCGTAGAGGAACTGCGGCATGGAGTAGCTGCTGACCAGACGGAGCGGCTCACCGCGCTTCACTGCGGTGTTAGCGGCCCACTTGACGGCGGTCTTGGATGCCTCCGAGCCATCGACCGCGCACACAATGATGTTCTGCCTTGGCATTGATTGCCTCCTTATTATGCGATCCATAAAAATTGGCTCTCCGCGGCCCGACCGCAACGCAGCTACACCTATCGCACCTGCTTGGACGCCATTTTAATGGACAAGCTTTGCTATTTAGTCAACTCTTCCGAGCCAACCCTTTTATTACTTTCACCTCCACCCTACCCCCATTATGTTGCGACCGACAGGGCAGAATGTTGTCCACCTACGCCATTAGGGGCGGTACCAACACAGCCCTGCGCCAGCAGCTCCGCTTGCCCGCCGGGTGAATCCGGGGCACCTGTTAAAGTCAGCCGTATGCGTCGCATGCCACTGCCCATTCGCGATGGGCTCAACCCCTCCCGCATCGCCGCTCCCGGGCGTCGTGGCGATGCCCCCACCCGTGCGTGGGATCTGCTCGCAGGCGCTATCGCAGGTCAAACCTACCGCCACCCAGACGATGATGAAGCGGCTGTGGCCAAGCGTTTTGCAGATGGGCTCGTCGTTCGCGCCAACTCAGTGCCCTACAGTCCAGATGACATGGTGAAGCCCGGCGCGGAAATGTGGTTTTACCGCACCCCGGCACCGGAGCGCACAATCGCGGGGCCGATGCCGATTGTCTTTCAAGATGACAACCTTGTGGTCGTCGACAAGCCGTCGTTTTTGGCAACGATGCCGCGCGGCCGACACATTACGGAAACTGCTGTGGTTCGCCTGCGGCGGGAGCTGGGTAATCCGGAGTTGGTTCCCGCGCATCGCCTCGACAGGCTGACGTCGGGGTTGCTCATCTTTACCGCCCGGCGCGAGGTTCGCGGCGCCTACCAGGGGCTTTTCGCATCGGGGGAAGTCACTAAGCGCTACCACGCACTGACGTCGCCTACACCCATCGCTGGCGCGGCCAGCGAAGCCCTGCCCGAGACCCCACTGGAATTGCGCACACGACAGCACAAAATTGCTGGCCAGATGCAGGCTTATACTCTCGAGGGCGAGCCAAACGCCCACACCATCATCGAGCGCATTTCGCTTGTCGACGTGCCTTCGGACGCCGACGGCCTCGCTGCCGACAGTGGTCGCGTTGCGCTGTGGCAATTGAAGCCCATCACCGGACGCACTCATCAGCTGCGGCTGCACTTGAGTGAACTGGGCTTTCCCATCCTGGGTGACCAGTACTACCCGGAGATTCTGCCGCTGGAGGCCGAGAATACCTCGGAGCCCCTGCACCTGGTCTGTGTTGAAATGAGTTTCGCTGACCCCGTGACTGGGGAACAACGAACGTTCCATTCCCGTCGCAGCGTTTTCAATCCGCTTTCGCTGCCGGATATTAATTCGCCGTTGATCAAATCTAATTAGAAGAGAGCCCCTCCCCCATGTCTGCCAAGCATGCAAAACGCCCCACCAAATCATCCGCTGAGTCTTCTTTGAAGCATTCCGCCCCACCAGCGGCGGCCTACGCTGAGGGGCTCACCAAGAAGTACGGTGTCGGCAATGCCGCTGTTACTGCACTGGACCATGTCGATATCTCTTTTGCCGCTGGTGAGTTCACCGCGATCATGGGGCCGTCCGGGTCGGGTAAGTCGACATTGATGCACTGCATGGCCGGCTTGGACTCCGCGACGTCGGGAAGCGCGTACATCGGCACGACGGAACTGTCGAAGCTGTCGGACAAGGAGATTACGGCGCTGCGGCGTGACCGCCTGGGCTTTGTGTTCCAGTCCTTCAACTTGGTGCCGACGTTGACAGCGGCGGAGAACATCACCCTGCCTATCAATATCGCTGGTCGTAAGGTGGATAAGCAGTGGTTCGAGGAAATCACCACGCGCCTCGGGCTTAAAGAACGGCTTACGCACCGCCCCTCGGAACTGTCCGGTGGCCAGCAGCAGCGTGTCGCCTGTGCGCGTGCCATTGTCAGCCGGCCGGAGATCATCTTTGGAGATGAGCCGACGGGCAACTTGGACTCGAACTCATCCCGTGAGGTGTTGACGATTCTCCGCGATGCGGTTGATGACATCGGCCAGACCGTTGTCATTGTGACGCATGATGCCACCGCCGCGTCCTACGCAGACCGTGTTGTGTTCCTCGCGGATGGCCGCGTGGTTGACGAGCTTCGCAACCCCACGCCCGCCGATATTTTGGCGCGCATGGCAGATATTGAGAATCTTTAGGAAGGCAGGTCATCTCTCCCCATGGCATCATCGTCTTCCACGCTAAGCCGCGTCGCCTGGCGTAATATCACCTCGCACAAGTTGCGCCTCGTGCTCACAATTATTTCGGTCGTGCTGGGCACAGCCTTCATCACCGGCGCATTTGTGTTCACATCATCGCTGGACAAGGCCTTTAAGGGCGCAATGAGTACCGCTTATGACGGTGTCGACGTGGTGGTGACGGCCCCAGCTGACAATCCCGGTGCTCTCACCGAAGAAACCGCGCAGGAAATCGAAAGCTTCCCCGGGGTCCGAGCCCTCAACATTGGCGATCCCAACAACAGCATTACGGCCACAGGAGCCGACGGCAAGCCGATTCAAACCAATGGTTCGCCATCGATGGGTCTTCCCTACTATCCAGCGGCCGAAGCGGTGGGCAACAAGGTCACGGTTACCGAGGGGCACGCGCCGGAAACACCAGGTGAGGTGGTCGTCAACTCCACCACCGCCGAACTCGGCAACCTCCACGTCGGCACTGAAATCAAAGTGGCCACCCGCCTCGATCGGGCGACGGTGAAGGTTGTCGGCATCGCTGATACCTCCATCGACGAAACCGGCTACCTCGCGGTCTTTTTCACCCAGAATCAGTGGCGCAAGCTCTACGGCGCGGACAGCCATATGGACATGTTCACCCTCGCCGCCGATTCCACCACTGACGCTGCCACGCTTACCCGTGATGTCGCAGAAGCATTCCCCGAGCTCAAGGTAGAGGCAGGCTCTAAGCTCGCCGAGGAGGCCTCCGAACGTGTCTCCTCTGCCTTAAGCTTTGTCAACTACTTCCTCATCGCTTTCGGGCTCATCGGGCTGCTTGTGGGCATCTTCATCATCTCCAATACTTTCACCATGCTGGTCACTCAGCGCATGAAGGAGTTCGCTCTCCTCCGCGCCCTCGGTGCTTCACGACGACAGCTCACTGCGTCCGTCCTCTTGGAGGCATTCATTGTTGGCCTCATCGGTTCCGCACTAGGTGTCATCACGGGATTTGGGCTGAGCCAGGGGCTATTCATGCTTCTCGATGCCATGAGTATCTCCATGCCCGGCGATGGCCTGACATTCGAACCGGTGGCAGTCATCGTTCCTCTCCTTGTCGGCGTGGCCATCACCATGATCGCCGCCTGGACGCCGGCCGCCCGCGCTGGCGCGGTCCCTCCTGTAGAAGCCATGCGCTCTGGGGATCAAACAACCAGCAATAGCCTCAGTGCTAGGACGTGGACCGGTACTGTGCTGGCGTCCGCCGCGATCGCAATCATTGCCTGGGCATTGCAGTGGAACGACGCAGAAACCAAGATTCGTGCCATCTTCGTTGGTGTCGGAGCAGTGATGGCCGTAGCCTCCGTCTGGCTTGTCGGCCCCGCGCTGTCCATGCCTCTGATCGGAGGACTGGGGCGCGTCGTAGGTGCGCCTTTTGGAACCGTCGGCAAGCTTGCGGCGACGAACTCCCACCGCAATCCGCGCAGAACGGGAACCACATCGTTTGCACTGACGCTCGGGCTTGCGCTGGTGACTGTGATTGGCATGTTCGGTGTGTCCATGAAGGAGGCGGTCAATGAGTGGTCAGAGACCAATCTGACGGCTGACTTCGTGCTCTCGCCACCTCTGACCGCGCATTCGGCCCTGCCACTTGGGGTCGAGGATGCGGTGAAGGATATCGATGGTGTCGACGACACCGCAACCTTGTCGATTGGCGCGCTACTGGTAATCCCACCTGAGGAAGCCGCCACGATGATAGCTTCCGACGGCGAACAAACTGAAGTCGGACCGGAATCTAGTAATGCGTCGGTTTTCAACTCCAACGTCGGCAAATGGTACGGCACTCGCGCCATCCAGGGCTCCCTGGATCTGGCCAAGCCGGATGCGGGAATTGTCATCAGCGAATCAACAGCGAAAAAGAATAGTTGGAACGTTGGCACTGAACTCGCAGTTGTTTCCAAAGGCGGCATAACACGGCTCCCCGTCACCGGCATTTTTGCTGACACAAGTGATCCCGGCCAGTCGATTATGGTCTCCGACGAAGCCGCCCATAAATATGTCAAAAGCAGCCACCTGTTGCCTTTCCAGACCTACGTCGATATTTCTGATTCCATCGCGGCAGACAGCGGCTCCATGGATGAAATGAAGCAAAAGCTTAGCGACGCAGTTGCGGACTACCTCGTAGTACAGGTGATGACTGCTAAGGAGTTTGCGGGTCTGGCTAATGCCTCTATCGATGTCATGCTGGGAATCGTCTACGCTCTGCTGGCCCTGGCGGTCATCATTTCGATTCTGGGAATTATCAATACTGTCGCACTCTCAGTTGTCGAGCGCCGCCAGGAGATTGGCATGCTTCGGGCCGTCGGCCTGCAACGCTCGGGGATTCGCCGGATGATTCGCCTGGAATCTGTGGAAATCTCCATTTTCGGCGCGGTTGTAGGTATTGTCCTCGGCTTGTTCCTCGGCTGGTCACTTCTGACCGTGCTGAAGGATGAGGGCCTGAATACTATCGCGGTACCGTGGCTGCAGATCGTTCTCATGCTGCTTGGGTCTGCGCTTGTGGGCATTATTGCTGCTCTCGGCCCTGGTCAGAAAGCCGCGAAGACACCGCCCCTGGCCGCTATCGCAGACGAATAGCCGCCGCTATATGAAAGCGCCCCGTGCAGATATTGTTTCTGCACGGGGTTTCTATTTCGCCTTATCGCCTACGCCGAATCAGCAATCCAGCTCACGCATTTCCACTGGAAATTCACACGGCCGCGTTGGCCTTGCGAACCTCGCGTTCACGATTCTTCAGCGCCTTATTGAGAAGCATAAAGAACCACACAAAGCCGACCGTCAGGATAATGTGGCCGAGTCCTGCAATTCCCGAGTACATCGCACCCCAGGCCTCCGGGCCTGAAACAACGTGCACGATACCGTTAGCCACCATCATGCCAATCGTCCAAACAATGCCGACATTCTGAACGATGAACCAGCGATCAAAGCCCTTGACAGCTGAAATATTGAATTGACCATCCAATGCCAGCGCAACCAAGAAAAAGATTGTGCCAAGAACAAGGAAATGCGTGTGCAGCGTATTGAGCTGCGTTTTATCCCCGAAATCCATCGCACGGGTAAATTCACGATAGAAAACGCCAGAAAACAGACCAAGACCGAGATACACCGAAGCAGCTGTGAATAACTTACGCATACTTCGTAGCCTACTCAGATAACGCTGGCTTCTAAACGGACCAAACCCAGGGGGTTAAACGAAAGTTTGATTCCGCGAATCTAGACGGCCTCAAACTAACCGCGCGAATCGAGCCACCACACGTTTCGGCACAGTTTTGGATAGGGCCATCACCAGGCCATATAGGCCGGGCGCTACCTCCGCCCGACCCCTCTCCGCTCCACGTAACGTGCGCTCCACTAGATAATTGAGATTCTGCTCCGGCATGAGACGCAACTTCACCGACTTCGCCTGCTTCACGACGTCCCGTAGCGCCTTGGTCTTAACCTTTCCCGGGTAGCAAATAGTTACAGTTACACCATTAGGTTTCAATTCCTCTCCAAGGCAGATACCCCAGTGCCGAATAAACGCTTTCGATGCTGTGTACACCGCCAGCCCTGGAGTTGGTGCTACAGCTGAGATCGATGAAACGAAAATGATGTGGCCGTTCTTTTCGAATAAATCGTTTAGCGAGTAAACCGCTGCGACCGTACCGCGAATATTCGTCTGTATCATTTGATCAGCCTGCGAAAAATCCTGGGTTTTAACATCGCCATAATTCGCATACGCGGCATTGAGGATTAAATAAACTATCGTCGCGTGATGGCGGTCAACATGATTCCGGAGTTTATCGCCAAAATCATCATCGGACTGATCTAGACAAAGATATCGAAGACGAGGACCTTGCCTCTGCGAGAACTCAGCGTCTTCACCGGAAGAATCATCGTTGTAGCTACGAGAAACACACCAAATTTCATCTAGGTCTGGACGTAGCTGCCCAAGTCTATCGGCAAAGACGGCGCCTATGCCCCGAGATGCTCCAGTCACGATTCCCACTCGCATGAATTCCAAGATACAGCCGACTGAGTCGAGCAATTAAAACGGCGCCGACGTAGCGCGCCGCATAGGAATAAGCAAACGAACAAAAAATGTCGCACTAAAACGCGAGTTAATTCTGTTTACCTGTGGGTAAAACAAAAGTGGGCCGCAGCACCCAACCCCACACAAGGGGCAAGGCAACCACGACCCACAAACAAGATTATTATGCCGGCGGCGACCTACTCTCCCACACCCTCCCGAGTGCAGTACCATCGGCGCTGGTGGACTTAGCTTCCGGGTTCGGAATGGGACCGGGCGTGACCCCACCGCTAACACCACCGACAAAAACCAGGCAACAACC